>VGLH01000034.1 GCA_016866785.1 Candidatus Poribacteria bacterium | reverse complement strand
GTCGGGGCGACGCTGCCCGCAGGATGCCGTGAAGAACCCGTCACACAAGCGTCTCATCTTCGGCGAAAATCCCCCGGACGAACGGCGCGAGGTCGGACACGCGGAGAACATCCTGTAGCATGGTCAGAACTCCATCCAGAGACCGTGATTCTGATCCACATTCTAACCCACATTCTAACCGGTTCTCGTATGTCACAACTTAGCAAATGAGGTCAGGTTTCCAGGACGTTCTGGCGGGATGCGAGGAGACGCGAACAGTCAGTCACCGCCTGCCTTTGGTAGTGGTTCATCGAGATCCAGGGGCGTGTCGCCTGCACCTGAGCCAGCGCGTCCGACGGCGTTGCGCCAATGAGCACCAGGTAGGCGGCTCCCATCGTCGGGGCTCTGCCGACCCCGGCATGGCAGTGGATGTAGACTGGCTTGCCGCCAGCGACCTGTCCGGCGACGAACCGCGCACCAAGCACCAACTGCGAGACGCTGGGGGGTCTCCCGTCGAGGCTGGGAAGCCAGAGATGCGCGTCCAGACCCGACATCGAGTCGAGCTTTTCGGCTTGGAGGCTCACCATCGCACGAACGCCCACCTGCCGCAGGAACGCCACACGTTCCGGCGTCAACTCGCCGCCGATGTAGACGGAGTCCGTTAACGCGGTGATGCGATGGCGTCGGTCCAGCACGTACCAGAGGTCGCGGAGGAGTCGCGTCAGCCGGTATCGCACGGCGGCGTACCAGCGGTACTCACGGCGCATAGGTCGCTGGCGGCTATTCACGTCGGTAGGGCACTCCCATCGCTGCCGGGGCTCGCGTCCGCCCGGCGTGAACCGCCAACACGAGGATGGTCAGGAGATAGGGCAGCATCTTGAGGAACTCGTCGGGCACGCCGACGCCCATCGCCTCCATCCGCACCTGCCAAGCGTCCGCCAGTCCGAAGAAGAGCGAAGCCAATAGCACTCCGAGCGCGTTCCACCGGCCGAAGATGACGATGGCGATGGCGATGAATCCGCGTCCCGAAGACATGCCTTCGATGAAGGTCGGAACATTGGCGAGCAGCAGATACGCTCCTGCGACGCCTCCGAGCAATCCGCCCGCGAGAATCGCCGCGAATCGCAGCCGCACGACCGACACGCCGACCGTATCGACGGCTCTCGGGTGCTCGCCGGTCGCCCGCACGAGAAGCCCCAGATGCGTCTGCGTCAGGAACCCGTGGACCACGCCGACCACGACGAACGCCAGCGCGTAGAGGACGATCCGCGCTTCGGGTCCGAACCCGACGACGGACGTCACATCGCGGAAGGACATCCGGTTCAGGAAGGCGGTCAGACCCAGCGCGGTGAGGTTGATCGCGGTTCCGGTGACGATCTGATCCGCACGCCGGATGACGCAGAAGTAGGCGAACACGGCAGCCGCAACCAGCCCCGCAAGAGCTGCCAGGCTCAGCCCAGCCCATGGAGCCAGATCGACCCATCCGCCGCCCATGAGAGCGTACGAGCCCGCCATGGCGCAGAACGCGCCGACCAGCATCATGCCCTCGAGGCCGATGTTGATGACGCCTGCACGTTGGACGATCACTTCGCCGGAAGCCGCCAGCAGGATCGGGATGGACAGTCGGATCGTCGCGCCGAGAAGTGAAGCGAGCAGTTCCATCACGCCACGGGACCGAAGTGCTCGCCCCATTCGGCGGCGAGCCGCTTCCCATCTCGTGCCAGGGCTTGGCGGTCGTCCACAGACAGAGGCTTGGCTTCGCGCACGACGCGGAGGGCGGCTTCCAGTTCATCGACGGACTTCATGCCGATCACCAGCGACGACACGCCTTCGAGCTCCAGCGCGTACCGGATCGCGCGTTTGTAGTGCTCGCCCGTGAGGAGTGCGGGTGTCGGCACATGGTAGCGCATTCCGATGGCTCCGCCGAGGACCTTCATCGCGACGACGGCGACGTGCCGTTCCCGCGCAGCCGGAAGGACAGTCTCCTCGAAGTTGTAGGTATGCCGGTCGACGAAGTTCATCGCGGGCATGACCAGATCGATGCGCCCGCTCTCGATCGCTCGGAGGAACGAGTTCGGTCGCATGTGCCCGCTGATCCCTGCGAACCGCACCAGTCCGCGCGCCCTCGCGTCCTCGATCCCGGCGAGGGCTCCATCGGGGCCCATCACGGCGTCGGCGTCGAAGCCGCCCATGTTGTGGAGATGCACCGCATCGATCCGGTCGGTGCGCATCTGGCGGAGGCTATTCTCGATCTGGCGGATCGCGCCTGACTTCGTGGGCTCCTCGACCTTGGTCACGAGAAACAGTCCGTCGCGCCGACGCGCCATGACGGGTCCGAGCCGCTCCTCGGCATTCCCGTAGTTGGGCGCGGCATCGACGTAGTTGATCCCGGCGTCCAGAGCCGCGTCCACGACCGACTCGAACTCGGGAGCCCCCGTATTCTTGATCCCCAGCGGCGCGACGCCGATCCCCAGCACCGAGGCGCGGAAGCCCGTGCTCCCCAGGGGACGCGTCTCCAGCGCGGACGTCGTCGGCTCTGCGGAGACGCGCATTCGGCTTCCCGCCCCAGCCAGCGCGACACCCGCCCCGACGGTCTTGAGGAACCCTCTCCGATCGATGCGGCGGTCAGACATGGCTCTGGCTCCTGCTGGTGGCGCTGGTCAGCGGTCACGATAGCACGTCCGAGCTCGACGCGGCAAACGCGTTCGCGACTTGGCGGATGCCGCGCCGTGACTCGCCGCTACTTCTCCTGCAGCTTCTTCGCCGTCGCGATGGACCCGATGGACAGATTCATGCCCAGGTTGTACCGCAGGATGGGGTTGGGTCTTCCCGTCTCCGCCGTCCGCTTGGCGATCCAGGCGTTCATGCGGTTCTGCAACAGCTCGACGACCTGAGGCTCCGTCGCGGCGAGGTTGTGGTTCTCATCCGGGTCGTCGATGAGATTGTAGAGCTCGAACGGCGGCTTGTGGTGGAAGTCGGGTTCCAGCGACTCGAAGTACTTCCATTCCGGCGTGCGCCATCCGTGCTTCCGCATCCATGTGCATTCGGTGATGTAGAACTCCGAGTAGTTCGTCGCCCGTTCGCCACGGATGAGCGGCAGGACGCTCTTGCCGTCGAACGCGATGTCGGATTCGATGTCCAGCAGGTCGAGAACCGTCGGGACGAAGTCCTCGTGGAGCGTGTAACCCGACACGCGCTTGCCGACCGGCACGCCGGGGCCCTTGACGATGAGCGGCACGTGGAGCGTCACATCGTAAAGCCCGTGATGGTCGAAGTAGATGTCGTGGTCGTAGAGCGTCTCGCCGTGGTCGCTGTTGTAGATGATGATCGTGTCGTCGGTGAGCCCGAGCTCGTCCAGCCGCGTCAGGATGCGGCGGATGCACGCGTCCATGTAGGCGACTTCGCCGTCGTACTGGGCGATGACGTAGTCCTTGTCGGTCAGTCCCGGCGGCATCCACGACTTGAGGAACTCGGCGAACGGCTTGAACGCCCACACGGGCTCCATCGACTCGTTCGCGGGGTCGAACTCGTCGCCGTCGTAGAACATCCGGTCGAAAGGCGACGGCGGCAGATAGGGCGCATGCGGATCCATGTGGCGCAGGTAGAGGAGCCACGGCTTGTCGGACGCTGCCAGCGCGTTCAGGCGCGGGATGGCGACCTCGTTGAGGTTGTGCGCCTTGAGCCCGGGGCGATCCTCCCAGCTCATCCACGCCTGGTAGTTCTCGTAGGTGTCGAACCCCTTCCAGAGCCCCTCGCCGTGACCGATGCACGCCGAGACGTAGCCGTGCTCTCTCAGCATCTGCGGCAGCGTGCGAATCTCCGGGAACAGCGGGTTCTCGTGCCGCAGGCTGACGACATCCGACGAGAAGACATCCAGACCCGTGAGCATCGACGTATAGGCGGGCGTCGTCGGAATGTAGGCGCTGAAGCAGTTCTCGAAGAGGACGCCGTCGCGGGCGAGCGTGTCGGCGTGGGGCGTCGTGTAGTGCTTGTAGCCGTAGCAGCTCATATGGTCGGCGCGTAGGCTGTCCACGGCGAAGACGAGCAGATTCGGGCGCTTGGATGCCATCGAGCGTTCTCCTGTCGGGCAGGACGACTCGACGGCATCATAGACGATCGGTCTGGTGACGGAAAGGCGATTCACGGGCAGGCAGCGTGTCGGTCGATCGCACCTTGGCTAGGCGTCAGCCGAGCGCTTGTTCCACTGTTCGAGCAGGCCTTCGCTCTCCAGGTACGCCCTCAGACCGTTCGGGAACGGCCGGATTGTAGCGTGTGGCACAAGCGCTCGGGCCCGCGCGTAGACGTCGTGCTCCATGGGGTCAGCATTATCTTGACACCGGTACACAAGGTCGATCTGGATCCCGTCCGCAGAGGCGCCCAGCAGCCCGTATCGTACCAGCCATGCAAGCCGTACGTCCGAAGGCGCGAACGACACACCAACTACAATGACACGCTTGGCGCCCTGAAGCTGCTGAACTGCCAGACGCCACTCGCGCTCAATCATCGGCATACCCTCGTACCGTTTGGCATACGTCGGCGGGACGATGACGAGCCGGTACGCATGACCACAGACACATGGCAGGCTCTGATTGTAGTCGGCGGGAAGCACGCCGACACCGTACCAGTCATCGTGTCCTGGCTGTCTGTCGAACTCCACGCTGAAGCACCGGCGGCCGTGCGGGCAGGCAGGATTCAGGCAAGACACCCAGTCCAGTGATCCATGGAGCTTCAGATACCATCCAGGTGGCGTGGTGTTCGCGTCCCAGTGCTCTGGCGATCGTCTGGTGCCTCTCAGAATGGCCTGAAGCTCCATTCTGCTTGGGAGAACTCCTCCGGAGCGGCGCCAGCTGCGCCACGTCTCCAAGCATCTGAGGGCGTAGTCGGCAACAAGGTCGTAGTTCAGCGTCACGAGCGTGTTTATCCTGAACGTGTCGTTGTCGCGGCGCAGATGTGCATCGAAGAGAGCGGAATGCAGGCTGTCGCCGAACTTGCGCGGTGTCTGGCCGTAACCCACGCTGTGAGGGTCTAAGGAGTGCCACGGTGACTCCACAGTGAGGCGTCGGCGGAGGAAACGGTCAAGCTCCCGGCGCAGACGGACCAGGTGGTCTGTTGCATCCAGCTCCTTGAAGGTTGCCCCTTCGCGATGCTGTTCGGACATGTCGAGAAAGGCGATGACCTCCTCAAGATTCATGTCCTCAGGCTGCGTCTCTCTTCCGTAGAGCCACTCAAGCCCTGTCTTGAGTTCGGGCGTAGGCTTGATGCCGCAAGCTTCCTGGAAGAACCCCTTCATCACCGGAAGACAGTGCGCAGACGCGCTCGACGCGCCAGCGCCTAGTAGGATGACCGTGCGGTCGCGCGCATCCATAGTCTCATTGTCTCGCTGCGAATGATGCAGTTACTTGACCACGACCATCCGTCGAGTCTGGCTGTTGCTTCCCGTCGTCAGACGATAGACGTACACGCCGCTGGCGACGGGTTCACCCGAGTCGTTCTCCCCGTCCCAGCGGACGGCGCGGTCAGGCGAGGCGTACGCGCCGGCAGGGAGCGTGCCGAGGTCGAGCGTGCGGACGAGGTCGCCCGCTTCGGAGAAGATGTCGATCCGCACGGAAGTCGGCTCGGAGATCGAGAAGGGAATCCACGTCTCCGGGTTGAACGGATTCGGGTAGTTCTGTCCCACCGCTAACCGTTGCGCACCGGTCGGCAGTGCGAACCGCGCTGGAGGCTCCATCCGCGTTAGGACGATCCGCCCTCGCGCGTCGCTCAGCGCGACTTGCCGCAGCGAGAAACCTTTGACTGCCGCGTTCGGCGTCAGCGGTCGGAACGTGAAGCGAGCGACCTCTCCTGAGTGCGTCGTGTCGCCATCGACGGGCAACGCAACGGTCAGCAGTCGCGCCATTCCATCCGACGCAGGCAGCCGCCACGAAAACGGCGTCGAGAACGCGGCTCCTGCGCGCGCATCGGCCAGCGACCACGCCGACGGGTCGAACGCCAACGTGACATCCGCTCCCGCAAGGCGCGTCAGGCTGTTGGCTTGTACGTCCACTTGCATCGAACCGTCCCCGAGCCGCCGATAGCCGAGCCCAACCGACGCCTCGGCATCGGCTGCCAGCGCAGGAGCCGCAGCCGGCAGAATCAGCGACTCGCCGAAGTGCCGCGCCACGAGCACCAGGTCGATGATGTTGACGACCGTGTCGCCGTTCACGTCCTCGCGCGTCTTGACTCCGACCTCGCCGAACTTCCGCGCCACCAGCACCAGATCGACGATGTTGACGCTGCCGTCCGAGTTCACGTCCCAGTCGGGAACGACCTTGCCGGTGTACGTCAGCGTCGACGTGCGGTCGAGGAAGCCTGTAAACGAACCGCCGTAGACGAGCTTCTCTCCGCCGGGAATGTCGCGGATCGTCTCGACCTCGACGTCCACGGTGGAACCCAGCGCCTTGAGCTCCGTGCCGCCAGCAATGTCGCCGGTGACGTTCACGGTTAGGTCGCGCGCGTGTCCGCTGATGGCGAAAGCGTAAACGCCGGTATCGAGCGCCAACAGGTTCCACTTCGCCTGGACCTCGACCGGGAACTCGCCACGGATGAAGATCGAGTCCACCGTCGCCCGGAACGTGTACGTTTCGACGACTTGATAGATCTCCCCGCCCTGAAGCGCGACCAAGCCGGACCCGGCTACGTCGCCTCCGACCCCTTGGAACGACAGACTCCGGTCTCCGACATCGACGCGAACCTGGTGGGTCACGTCCATCGTCAGTCGGACGCTGAAGCCCTTTTGCAGCGGAAACGGTTTGCCGAAGAGGAAGAAGGGGCCCGCTTCCTGGGTAGGCGTCTTCTGGACGAGCGAAACCGTCTGTTCGTCGACCGATTGCGCGGCGAACACGACACCGGCGACCGAGCACCAGCAGGCAATCGAGAGGAGGAGCGCTTGCCGTCTACTCACTGCGTTGACTCCCGAACGGAGAGCGGGCCCGGAGTACGGACCCAGCGCCGCATTCGAGCCGGTCCGTCCCGGCTCGCATGTGTGAAAACGCGGGGAGAAGGCTACTCGTTCAACGGGTCGCCGTCAGTGGGGGTTTCGTCTGGCGAGTCCTCGACTTCGTCCACATCCATCGGCGCTGGCTCGTCGTGCGGCGCATCCGGCTCGCCGACGTCGGCGGACGGCTCGTCCGTCTCCTGGGACTCCGAGGGTACGGCGCTCTCCGGTTCCTCAGCCTCGATGAACCAATCCAGCACGACGACGTGCGACTCCCGCTCTTGCGGCACGCGCAGGAACGCCAAGCCTTGCTCGGCGTCGTAGAGCCACCCAGGGCCCTCTGCGAGGGATCCGCGCTCCTCGATCGGCTCGCCGTCGACGCGCGCCCCGGTCATCCGAGAGAGGTTCCCAACCAGCACGTGAGCGTCTTCTCGCCCCAACCCGGACAGTGTGAACCGAAGCTGCTCGTTCCGGGTCTCCACGTCGCTCACTCGCGCGCCGGAACTGACGTGGATCCGTTCCCCGGCTTCCGTGGTCACGATGCCGGTCGAGATATCCGGGTCGTGACCGCGCACGGCGAACAGGTTCACCATGATGTCTTCCGGGTTGATGTGCGGACCCTTGCCCTCGGTGCAGAACCCGTAGAACCCGTCGGGGTAGGTGCCCTTGAGCTTGCCGTCCGTCCACTGCTGGTGCATCGCACTCATCGTCACGCCTTCCGCGACCTGCCGCCACGGGTAGTCCGAGAACCGCGACAAACGCTGGACATAGTAGGCGTAGACCAAGCCGTTCCACTGGACCGGCACACCGAACCAGGAGTGTGTGTAGAACGTCGTCCCGAATACCGGTATGGAGCCGAACCGCATCCCGGGTCGGTCCGGCACGTTCCAGAAGTAGAGGAACGGCAACCCGGTCCGCGCCCAGTATTCCGCCTTCTCCAGGTAAACGGCTTCGCCTGTGATGGCGTGCGCTTCGAGATACGCACCGACGGCATAGGCGGCAGCGAGGATGTCCGGTTCGTAGAGCGGACACTCCCATCCCTGAGCCCCACGAGGCACCGCGAACCGATCCATGAACTCCAGCGCCTTGATCCCGGAACGAAGCGCGCGTTCGTCGCCGGTCACGCGAGCGAACTTGAGCACGCGTAGCGCGTTGCCGGCGCACGTCCCGATCACGGCATCGCCCGCCTCGCCCAGCGACCGCGTCTGGTCGCTGGTCGGGTTGAACCGCCAGCTTCCGTCGTCTTTCTGAGACGCGATCATCCCCTGGACCTGCTGTCGCGCGCCGACGATGGCTCCCGGCAGGTGTCCGTAGTAGAAGGGGAACTCCCACCGCAGAATGTGGCAGTTCGCCGGAGACGCCAGCCCGGCGGGCCCTTGCTCTTCGAGCGTCTGACGAGCGATCAATTCGACGCGCTCACGCGCCGATGGGTCGCCGGTGGCGAGGTAGTCATACCAGAGAAGCGTCGCGAACCCCGGAGCGTTCGCCGGAGCCCAGTCCACGCAGTGCCGCGACTTCCTCGTCTCCTCGTCCCACGCGGACACGAGGAACCCGTGCCGCGACAGGGCTACCTCTTCCTCGTCGGAGCGCGGCGCATCCTCCGGCTTCGGGTATCCGTAAGCATCAACCCAGATGTCCGGGATGTCGAGAATGGTCCCACGCGAGTCGGTGAAGATCTGCGCGCGCAGCTCGAGCGGCAGTTCCGATACCACGTACCCTTCGCGGCTGAGCACCTCGTTCTCGCCCACCCAGTCCGGTACCGTCGGGAGAAACACGCCGATGAGGTGGTTGTCCTGACCGTCGAACCAGTTCGGCGACGCGAACAACGGCGACAGACCCTTGCCATCGCGTCCCCACGGCGACAGCGGGTCCCACAGCACGCCCGTCGTCGTCTCCCCCTGCTGCACCGCCATGATCGGGATCGTGATCTTGTACGGATGCGGCACGAGTCGCGTGTTGATCGGGGGTGCAGCATCGCGCGTGCTCGATGAGACCTCGTCGCCTTCCAGGAACTCCAGCCCGGGGAAAAGCGCGAACTCCTTCTTGTCGCCATCGGTTCCATCGCCGACGCGGAGCATCGGACCCGCGAAATGGAGGACTCGTCGCTTCTCGCTCGGACGGATACGGTACCGTGTCCGAATGCGCTTCGACTCGTCGTAGAGCGTGAAAGCCGCCTCGAAGTCCCACACGACGCCGTCGTCGTCCGTCTGCTGCGATGACAACAGCAGGGACGCATCGCCGTCGCTGGAACCCCCCATCGTGATCCGCGTCGGGACCAAGTCGAGCGATTGCGCCTCGCCGTGCCTGTCCAGGTAGACCACGCGAGAGATCGGCATCGACGTGGCGACCTGCTGAAGGTGGTTGCCCTTCTGGGCGAACAGCACGAAGTGGTGGAACGCCCCGTCGTTCTCGACGAAGGCGATCCGCACGTTGGAGTTTTCCAGCAGCGCGTAGTCCGACTGGATGACGCTGCGCACTTCGTTCGACGTGCGCGCAGGCAGCGGAGGCAGCGCTCGCTGGAACCGCAGCGATGCTGTCCGCGTGGGCGTGCCCACGATGCCGTCGAGGGCGCTCTTCAGCGACACGGTGACATCGACGGAGTCGCGTCGTTGGCTTCCGCGCATGTGCCACGAGAGCTGGGCGACCTCGCCGATGTCGAGCGAGCCGATGGACCGTTCCGCCCTTCCCCGGCGGAGCGCCGCGCCGCTGATTCCCGCCGATATCTGGTGGAAATCTTCGACCGGCGCGTCGCCGACGTTCTCCACGGCGCACCGCACCGTGTAGTCCTTGCCCGCAAACAGCAGATGCTGAGCCGACGAGAGGCTCCGAATCGCTACCTTGGGCAGGAACGCGAAGAGCTCGATCCGCTGAATCGACTCGCCGCGCCATTCCGATGCCAGGTCATCGACGGCGTCCTCGACCGCCTCGGCGCGGTCCAACAGGAAGCGCCGGACCGACGCCCTTCCGTCATGCCCCGTCAGCAGCGCCAAGCCCGCTGACAGGCGCGAAGGCGCGGTTTTCTTGGTCTCGGTCCACAGCCGATACAGGCGCGGATTGCCCCAGAGCAGCCAGTCGTAGTTCGGCGTTCCGTTATTGTTCGCCGTGAACGTGAGTTGAACGGTTCGTCCGGCGAGGGGGGTCAGATCGACGGAGTGCTCGCGCCAGCCCGGCTCGTGGACGATCGCTTCGAAGACGCGATGACCGTCGACGCTGATGCCGCAGAGCACGCCGTCGACGGGCGTCTTCGGATCGTCGAGACGAACTCCGTCGCGAAGACCCAGCGCAAACGCCAGGATGAGACGCGCTTCGCCGCCATCTTCCGGCAGAGCCACCTCGTAGGTGAGTCGGGCGTCTCCTGCTTCGCGCGGATGCTGAAAGATGGATGGCATCGCGATGCCGCCGCTCTGCGAGTTCGACACGCTCGTTTCGAGCGTGTTCTCGGCGGCGGCTCGATCGAAATCAGCGACGAAGTCGGCGAGCGTGTCCGCGTAGCCGGCTGCCCATTCGTTGACGGCGGGTGCAGGGGCGGCGTAAGCCAGGGAGAGAACCGTGCCAAGTAGGGTCATCATCATCCCGATCGAATCCCGTGGAATGCGAGCTCTGTTGTGCCGAAGCTAGGCTAGCACCGCGCCGGTGCGTTTTCAAGCAACGACGCTCGACGCCTTGATCGGTGACATTCGCACTGATATGGTGCGCCCAGGAGGGCTGCACATGCCTGGAACCATCCCCGACGACCTCAACATCATCGTCATCGTCTCCGATACCTTCCGCTACGACCACCTGGGCGCTCACGGCAACCCGTGGATCAAGACGCCGGAGCTCGACGCCTTCGCTTCGACCGCCGTCAGCTTCGACAACTGCTATGTCTCGTCCTTTCCGACGATCCCAACGCGAACCGACTGGTTCACGGGCAGGTACGGGTTCCCCTTCTACGGGTGGAAGCCGCTCGATCCCCGCGCGGTCGTCATTGCGCCGCAGCTTTCAGGCGCGGGATACATCTGCCAACTCATCATCGACACGCCCCACATGATGCGCGCGGACTACAACTTCGACCGAGGATTCCACGGAGCCGTCTGGACGCGGGGACAGGAGGGCGACACGCCGATGACGTGGATGAACCATCCCGTCGTCGAGAAGATGCCCAACGCGAAGACCCGTCAGCGGCCCTTCCCATTCGACGGCGTCCTCGCCAACGTGCACGCCTGGCAGAACCATCATTTGTGGCACTCCGAGGAGGATCGGTTCGTCGCCAAGACGTGCCGATTGGCGAGTCAATGGCTGGAGCACAACTACCAGACGGAGCTCTTTTTTCTGTGGGTGGACTGCTTCGACGTTCACGAGCCCTGGGACCCACCCGAGTACATGGTCGCGCTCTACGATCCCGACTACGATGGCGTCCCGATGTTCCATCCCAACTACGGGCCCGCGTCGGACTACACGCCCGAGGAGCTGCGGAACCTTCGAGCGCACTACGCGGGCGAAGTGACGCTCGTCAGCAAGCACGTCGGCAGAGTGCTGCGCATGATCGAGGACACAGGCATCGCCGACCGCACCGCCGTCTTCTTCATGGCGGACCATGGCATGTACCTCGGCGAGCACAACCGCACGGGGAAGTCCAACATCTGCGACCACGACGACCGGGGTAGCTGGCCCCTTTACCGCGAGGTGTCCCACATCCCGCTGCTCATCCGCGTGCCCGGCATCCAAGGCGGCAGGCGCGTTTCGGCGCTCGTCCAGCCGCCGGACATCATGCCGACGATCCTGGAACTGGCAGGACGCCCCGTGCCGAACGTGGCTCACGGCAAGTCCCTTGTACCGCTGCTGCACCGTGATGCGTCGTGGGATCGTGACATCGCCGTATCCGCTCAGGCGCTGCAGATCGGGCGCGGACGCGACGGATCCAAGATCAGCGTCACGGACGGGCGATGGTCGCTCGTGCTGGGGCAGGACGGCGCTGTGCCGCCGGAGCTCTACGACCTGTCCGCCGACCCCTGCGAGACGACCAACGTCGCCGACGGCAACGCCGACCGCGTTCGCGAGTTGACGGACGCCTGCCACGGCTTCCTGCGCGGTCTAGACGCCGACGAGGACAAGGTCCGCGCAGTCGGATGACCGTAGCTGTCGCGGCAACATGCGCGTTGACGTACGGGCGGCTTCGCAGTATCGAGCTCGTCAGCGAACTCAGTGTCGAGCCCCGGCTCCGGGAATCGTCAGCGAGGTCGGCTTCGCCGACGGAGTGCGCAACGTGCCCACAAGGAGTGAGACGCGATGTGCCGATACGTCCGCATCGTGGCTGTGCTTCTGTTCACGCTTGCATCGGTCGCTGCGCGCGCGGCGGTCGTCTCGATTCCGGACCCGAATCTCGCGGCGGCGCTGAGCGAAGCGACGGGGCTTCCCGCGACAGAGATCACCGACACTGCACGAGCAAGCCTTAAAGGCATCTACGCGTGGGAGCGCGGCATCACGAGCCTAGAAGGGCTTCAGTATGCTGTCAATCTGACAATGGCTGGGCTCGGCAAGAACGCGATCCGCGATGTATCCCCACTGGCGGGGCTCGAGCACCTGAACACACTCTATCTCCCTGAGAACGGGATCACGGACGCACGCATCCTGTCGGGATTGGTCCACGTGCGACAGCTTGGTTTGGAGTACAATCCGCTTGGCGATATCGCCCCGCTCGCCGAACTGACCAACATCACTCATCTCTGGCTATCCGGCACTGGCATCCACGACGTTTCGCCGTTGGCGTCATTGACCAACCTGCAGGATGTCGCGCTGGGCAACAACCTGCTTGGCACGCTGACTCCGTTGTCCAGTCTGGTCAACCTCGAGGGGCTCGGCCTGTGGAGTACGGGCATTTCTGACCTGTCGCCACTCGCGGGCCTCACGAATCTGAAGCGCCTGCTTGTCCAGGACAACGAGATCGTCAGCCTGGAACCCCTCAGCGGGCTGACGAACCTTGTACTGCTCCGCGCGAGCCGGAATCACATCGCAGACGTGTCGCCCCTGGCAGGCATGGTACACCTTGGGGAAGGCGACGAGTGGGAGACACCCGACCTCGACCTGAGCTTCAACATGGTCGCCGACATCAGCCCGCTCGCGGCAAACCCGGGCTTGTCGTCCGGCGACGCGATCGAGTTGCGCGACAACCCGTTGAGCGCGGCGTCCATCTCCGAGCACATTCCCGCGCTGCGCGGTCGCGGCGTCATCGTCCTGGCGCGCTCCGCTGAGCCGAGCATCTTCCCGCACCCGGAGTTCAGCCACCCGCTGGCGGTCGTCGGCGATGCCATCACGAGCGGCGGGTACCTGCGGCTGACGCAGCCCGCCAACTGGCAAGTCGGAGCCGCCTGGTCTACGACGAAGCTGCCCGTCGCCGGCGGATTCGAGTCGCGGTTCCGCTTCCGCATCACAGACTTCGGTGACCGCGGCGCGGATGGACTGGCGTTCGTGATCCAGAACTCGGAGCCCTTCGCGCTCGGAGACCTTGGCGGCGGCATCGGGTATAGCGGAATCGCCAACAGCCTCGCCGTCGAGTTCGACACGTGGGACAACAGCGACTTCCCCGACCCCGACGACAACCACATCAGCCTGCATACAGCGCGGATCAAAGTGAACCGCACGGACCACGCGTACGCGCTCGCGTCGACGTCCGACATTCCGCGCCTGGCGAGCGGCGCGACGCACACCGTTCTGGTTCGCTACGCGCCGGGGTCGTTCCAGGTGTTCCTCAACGACCTTACGAAGCCCATCCTGTCCGTCCCGCTGCGACTGCCGGATACGCTGTTCCTGGATCACGGCTCGGCGTGGGTGGGCTTCACGGCGGCAACAGGAGGAGCGCACGAGAGCCATGACATCCTGAGTTGGTCGTTTGTGCCAACGGGCGGCGCGGTTGTCGCCAACCTCGTTCCCAACGGCAGCTTTGAGGAGGGCGTGTCCGTTCCCGGTGGCTCGTTCGTGGAGATCGCGGCCGGGTCCACGGCGATCGCCGCCTGGACGGTGAGCCGAGGCAACGTCGACTACATCAACGGGTACTGGGAAGCATCGGCAGGTACGCGGAGCATCGACCTTAACGGGAGCACTGCCGGCGGGGTCTCGACAGAGATCGGCACGGTGCCTGGACACACCTACAACGTCATGTTCGACCTATCCGGCAATCCGGAGGGCGGTCCGCGAGTGATGCGCATGCGCGCCTCGGCAGCGGGCGCATCGGCGGATTTCACCTTCGACACGACAGGTCACACGAAGGCAAACATGGGTTGGCGGACCGAGTCGTGGACGTTCACGGCAAGCGCCACGCGGACGGCGGTCAACTTCGCGCGCGACATCTCATCCGCATGGGATCGACGATCGCCATCGCGATGACGGACGGCAGGTTCCGAACCGCCATCGGACGCGATGGGACGCTGCTCTTCGGCGAGGACTTCCCGGTCGAAGGTGGCAAGGGCTACGTCATCAACATGCTCTTCCCGACGGCCGTCGCGATGGAAGGAGTTCCGCTCGGCGTGCCCATCGAGGGCGCGGCGGCTCCGTCGAGTATGACCGAACCCGTCTGGGCGTTCGCGGTCGGTGGGCAGCTGGAGGACGCCGTCGTTCTGCCGCCGGGAACGTTGCTGCCCGTACTGAACGCGCGCACGGGTGGGGCGGTCGAGGTTCCCATCGGCGAGGACGGCCGCTTCGCGGCGTCTTTCGTGGACGCCATCAAGCGCGGCGTCATGGAGGAATCCGATCTGCTGCGCTTCGAGCTCGTGACGCCAGCCGGCTACGCACTGGGAGCGCGCGCTGACCGCCGCGTGACGTCCGACGACATGCGGCGTGCCTTCGTCACCGTGAACCTGTCGGCGCGGCCCGCGACGGCTCGGCTGCTACCCAACTACCCGAATCCGTTCAACCCCGAGACGTGGATCCCGTTCGAGCTCCACGAGGGCAGCACGGTCGTCGTGCGCATCCACAACATGCAAGGCGAGGCGGTTCGGAGGCTCGACCTTGGGTACCGCGACGCCGAGTACCACCACGCGCGAGGCGCTGCCGCCTACTGGAACGGGCGGAATGAGTTCGGCGAGAAGGTCGCGAACGGCGTGTACTTCTACGAGCTGATCGCTGGCTCGTACCACGCGTCGCGACGGATGGTCATTCGGAAGTAGCCGGCATCTCAGATTACCGGAGGGAGCGGGCAGGGAACGCGTCCTGCCCGCTTCGCGTCTCCAGTGGCCGGGCGGCATGGGCACGCGTTCACCGCTCGGCTATGCATCAGGAGGCGCGTCATATGGGCGCGCGTCGTGTTCCGCCGCTCGGAGGAGGAGAGACGATGAGCGCGCCGCCGGAATGGAAAGCCCTGCCATCCGATCTCGAGATCCTGCGGTCATTGGCGAGCCGCATCCGGGAGATCTCCGAATCGCCCGTCAACGTCGAGCGGCGGAAGCTCTGGTTCGACCACAACGACCTCAAGACCAATCGGCCGGTCATCATGATCGAGTCCCATGAGGCGCTGCAGGGGCTTGTGCCCGGTTCGGTCGTGCAGTGTCAGGAGGGCTGGGCTCGCGGCTTGGAATACGGGTTCCGCCGCTCCATCTACCACCACGAGCACATCGCCGACGACTCCGTTGTGGAGCCGTTCATCAACTGCAACTGGAACGTGTCGGCGACCGGTTACGGCGTCTCGGCAGAGAAGGTGCGCAGCGACGTCCCGGGCGTCTTTGGCGCGTACCGGTGGGACGCGCCTATCGTCGATATCGACCGCGACTTCGACAGGCTCAAGCCCCGGACGTTCAGCGTCGACCGCGAGAGCACACTTCGATGGAAGGCGCACCTCGAGCACGTCTTCGACGGCATCCTCGATGTCCGCATCCGAGGCGGGTTCTGGTGGACCGTCGGCATGACCTGGACGGCGATCGATTTCCTCGGCATCGATGGGCTGATGCTCGCCATGTACGACAACCCGGCAGGGCTCCACCGGCTGATGGGCTTCCTGCGCGACGACCTCATCTCCTTCGCCGACTGGCTGGAACGCGAGGAGCTCTTCTCGCTCAACAACGAGAACGACTACATCGGCTCCGGTGCGCGTGGCTACACACGCGAGCTGCCAGTCAACGGCGCTGCCAACGGGGATGCTGTGCGAGCGAAGGACTTGTGGGTTCTCTCCGAGTCGCAGGAGACGGTCGGCGTCGGGCCCGACCAGTTCGCCGAGTTCGTCTTCCCCTACCAGCACGATGTCGTGAAACGCTTCGGCATGTGCTACTACGGGTGCTGCGAGCCCGTCCACAACCGATGGCACGTGCTCAAGGGCTTCGAGAACCTCCGAAGCGTGTCGGTCTCACCGTGGTGCGACGAGGAGTTCATGGCGGACGCGTTGGCGGATCGGTACGTGTTCTCACGCAAGCCGAACCCCACGCTCATCAGCACCGAGGTCTGGCACGAGGACGCCATCCGCGACGACCTCCGGCACACGCTGCGAGTCGCCGAGAAGTGCAGCCTCGAGATCGTGATGAAAGACATCCACACGCTCGTCGGCGAGCCGGAGCGCGCGGCGAGGTGGGTGCAGATCGCGCGCGAAGTCGTCGATGAGGTTCGTGGCTAACTGTCAACGGAGGACCCGGGTCGCATGACGTCTCGAGAATACGTGAAGGCCGCCATCGCGCACCGCAACACGGACCGAGTTCCGTACTCGATCATGACGACCGGCGAAACGAACACGCAGATATGCGAAGCCTTCGGCGTCGAAGACGTCGGCGCATGGCTGGACAACGACATCGAGAGCATCGGCGTGCCCTGGTGGGGATGGCACCGCCTCGGCTCCGACTGGCGCAGACAGGCGACGCCGAACTCGCCGCCGACCGTCATGGGAAGCGGCAGCTACGACCGACTCGAAGACCACATCAAGGCGCGGCGCGACCAAAGCGACAAGTACTTCCTCGTCACCATCTGGGGGAGCCACTTCGAGAAGGCGAACGCGGCGAGGGGCATCGAGAACTTCCTCGCCGACATGGCGGCGGACTACGACTTCGCCAAGAAGCTCTGCACGCGGATCGTCGATAAGAATATGGTCATGCTGGAGAACTTCCTCCACATCGACGAGATCGACGGCGTCCTGCTGGGCAGCGACTGGGGCTCCCAGCGCGGGCTGCTCATGTCGCCTGCGGTCTGGGAGGACATGATCGCGCCCGGAGAACACCGCGAGTACGATCTGGTTCATTCCTACGGCAAGGACGTTTGGCTCCACTCGTGCGGATGCGTCGATGTACTCATCCCGCGACTGCTGGAGATGGGGCTGGACGTGCTGAACCCGGTTCAGCCGGAGTGCATGGACATCGCCCAGCTCAAGGCGGATTACGGCGACCGCCTGACGTTCTGGGGCGGCATCAGCACCCAGTTGACCCTCCCGTACGGGACGCCCGACGAGGTGCGAGACGAGGCGCGCCGCATCCGCGACATGATGAGCGAGGGCGGTGGATACATCCTGTCCCCGGCACAGGCGATCCAGGGCGACGTGCCGGTCGAGAACATCGAGGCGGTCCTCGAAGTGGCGCGAGAGAAGCGATCGATGCCACGAGTCCAGTAGCCGTCGGGTTGTCGCGATGCCGCCATTCCGACCGCTGGTTAGCCGCTCAACCCCTCCGAGCGATCTGCCGATAGACCTGTACGAACGCTCGACAACCATCCCCTAGGTTGCAGTCTATCGCAGGAGCGGTCATGCGCTGTCTCAACGCATCGTCATTCCTCGTCGGGGCGCTCGCGGTCGTCGTCACCACGAGCGTCTCGGCTCAGGCTCCCGCCGTCCCGGACCTGATCACGGCATTGACATCTGCCCGCACCGACGTGGCGCGCTGGCAAGCGGCGAGGTCTTTGGGCGCTTCAGCCTTTGTGGATGCAGCAGAACGCGACTCCGCCGTCGCGGCGCTGAAGCAGGCGCTGTCCTCCAGCGAAGCCGGGCTGCGCGTGAACGCCGCGTCTGCCTTGGGTGCGCTGAGTGACGCCGGCAGCGTGCCGGAGCTCGACCGTGCGCTGCTCGACCGCAACGCGCTGGTTCGCCAGGCGGCTGCGCAGGCTTTGGGACGCATTGGAACCGAGGAAGCAGCGCGAGCCCTGCTGAGTGCGACCGCTGACCCGAGTCCGCAGGTGCGCGCGCAGGTGCTCCACGCCATGGGTCGGACCGGGCAACCGATGACGGTCGGCGCGTTGGAGGCAGCGCTGCTATCCGAATCGGCGAGCGCTCCCCTTCGCGCAGAAGCCGCGCTGGCGCTCGAGCGAGTCGGGAGCTACGGCATCGACGCGCTCATCCGAGGCACGCAGAGCGACGACCCTTCGGTGCGCATGCTGTCCGCGCGTTCGCTGGGGAACATCGGGAACCCCACGACGGTTCCCAGCCTGATCGCTCTGTTCTCTGACTCGTCGCCGCGCGTCGCTGGGGTTGCGTCCGCTGCGGCGAGCCGCCTCGGAGAGGCAGCGATCCCAGACCTGATGGAGTCGCTCGACTCCTCGGCTCCCGCCGTGCGGCGTCATGTCGCGGCATCTCTTCGTGAGATCGGTGATCCGGTCGTCAGCCCGCTTCAGAGCATCTACTCCGCCGCCAGCGCGCGCATGGCTGAGTTGGTCGATGAACGCGCTTTAGCGGTTCTCGAGGCGGAATCGCGCGGACGCGCCGCCGTCGTTGCGCCGGAACCCGCTCCCGAACCCGTCGCCGCTGCTCCGACGCCCGCCGACGACAGCGACGACGCCTTCGGTGACGCGCCATTGTCCGATCAGGAGGTGCGTCAACAGACGTCGCAGCTCAAGCGCGGCATGTCTTCGTTGGAGAAGCGCACCAAGCGGTTCGAGGAACTGGCGAGGCTCAAGCGCAAGACGGACGCCCTGAACGCGCGCATCGACGCCGCTGAGAAAGAAGCCCAGGGCAAGGCGAATGCCGCATCGCAACCGGAGCCGCGCACGGTCGGAATCGCCACGTTGACGACGGCTCCGACCGAAGCGGAGCCGAACGTGCCGTTGCCGCCCCCGCCGCAGCGTACTGCCCGCAGCGCTGCCGCAGCGACAGCGCCTCGAGCGCGGTCCGTGGGCGAGATCGACCGCGAGATGGCGTCTGTCGCCGCGCGAGCCCAAGCAGCCATCCTGGCGCTGGGCAGCGTCGGAACCGACGCGGCGGTCGCGGCTCTGGCGGCAATCCTCACCGACAGCGACATCGCCGACGCGATGACAGCCGCCGAAGCCCTCGGTTCCAGCCGAAACGCCCAGGCTGCGACGTCTCTCCAAGCGGCGCTGACCGATGCGACGTTCACCTCGGGCGTCCGAGCCAACGCCGCCGCCGCGCTGGGCAAGCTGCGCGCCGAGTCGGCGAGAACGGCGCTCGAATCGGCAGCTTCAGATGCGTCCGCCGCCGTTCGAGCGGCTGCCGAAGGAGCGCTCAGGGCTCTGAGCCCAGTGGCAGCCAACACCCCGTAGACAGCACGACGGCTGACTCTCGCGGGCGGATTATCCCTCCGGGGTCAGCACGCAAAAACTCCCGCGCGTCCGGCTTGGTTAGGCAGTACAATTGCCGGATGAGCGCGCCAAACCGGCAGCGCGACGGAGTGTGTCAGCGCATCGCGTTCCTGCCATGAGAGGAATCGTCCATGGTTCGTCTGTGGGCTGCGGTGGGATTCGTGGTCGTTCTGGGCGGGTGTGCTGCGGCGCCGCTCATGGTTCCTGGCGTTGCGCCGGTCCTTGAGGCGACGGGCTCCGCGATCATGCAGAAGCCGGTGCCGGTCACACTCGCGGAGAGCACGTCGAAGGCTCCAGCCCGGAAGTACCTCTGGTGGAAGGTCGAAGTGCCCGGCGGCTCCGATGTCACGTTTGACGTCCACGCCAGCGGCGACGTGAACGTCCTCTTGTTCGAGGGCGATCCGCAGTTCGAGGCATGGAAGAAGAAGCGCGAATATGTTGCGGCGGTCGAGGTCGCCAAGGTCGCCGACTGGAAACACAACGTCAAGGCGACTCAGCCCTCGGTGTTCGTCCTCGTCGTGAGCAACCAGCACGCCCTCCTCATCGAGAAGTCCGTCGACGTCGCGATCAACGGGAACCTGCACCCGAAGCAGAAGCGCGCGGTCTCTTCGGGCGTGGGCCCCTGACATCGGAACGCCATGGCGACCCATCGTGAACCGGCGATTTCGCCCGAAGTCTTCGCGAACGTGCGCCGTATCGAGATGGTCGCCCTGCGCCTGGTGACCCATCTGTTCACGGGTGAGTACAGCAGCGTGTTCAAGGGACAGGGGATCGAGTTCGCGGAAGTGCGCCCCTACGAGCCGGGCGACGACATCCGATCCATCGACTGGAACGTCACGGCGCGGATGGGGCAGGCTTACATCAAGCGCTACGTCGAGGAGCGCGAGAGCGTTCTGATCCTCATCGTCGATGCCAGCGGATCCCTCCAGGTCGGTTCGCACCGGCTCAAGAGCTCACTCGCCGCCGAGATCAGCGCCGTCCTCGCGCTGGCAGCGATCCAGAACAACGACAAGGTGGGTCTGATTCTGTTCACGGATCGAGTCGAGCAGTACGTTCCACCTCGGAAGGGCAGGAGACACGTCCTCCGAGTCGTGCGCGAGATACTGACCCATCGCCCGACAGAGCGGGGCACGAACCTGGAAGCCGCTCTCGACTTCTTCTCGCGCGTGACGCGACGGCGCAGCACGGCGTTCATCCTGAGCGACTTCCACGCCTCCGGGTACGACCATGCGCTCCGCGTCGCCGCCAAGCGGCACGATGTCGTCGCGCTGGAGATACGGGACCCCCTCGAGCGTGAGCTACCCGATGTGGGACTGGTGCGCTGGGTGGACGCGGAGACGGGCGCGATCCAGGTCGCGCCTTCGGGGCGAGCCGTGCGCGATCAGGACGTCGCTCGACGAGAGCTCTTCCGCCAGCTACGCGTCGACACGGTGTCCGTTCTCACGTCCGAGCCGTACATCGAGCCGCTGCTGGGGTTCTTCCGACGGCGAGAGCTTCGTCGGAGGCCGGGCTAGGGCGCATCGAGGACGGCGACGCTGTCTCCGCCGAAGTCCAGCCGCCAGCGTTTCCCGGTCGCATCGACCGCCTCGACGATGGTTCCCTCCGACTTCAGCGACTTCGGTGCGCCGTTCAGCGCAACGCACCACGCCAGCGACATCCGGTTCCCACGACGACGGAACACCACCACCGGCACGCGATCTTCGGTGTGGTCACCGACCCCGGTCGCTGTGATGATCTCGGTTGGCTCGCCGGACGCGAGCAGGACGCTTGCCCGCAGCGCATCGCTCACGCGGAGTCCGAGCGTGGTCGTTTCGCTCGTGCGCGTCGTGGAATCCCGCAAGTAGCGGTAGCCATCGGCTTCGGGAACTGACCACGGTTCTCCCGCAGGCACTTGCTCCCAGGAGCCCTCCAGGTGCATCGCGAGGTCGAGGGTACGATCTCGGTCGCAGTCGATGCGGTCATGCACGACGATCAAGCCGGCTGACACCAGCGCAACCGACCGCATGAAGCGAACGCCGTCGTAGATGTCACCTGCCTGCGTGACGGCGAAGTCCACTCCGTCTGAACTGCCGAACGCCAGACAGCGCCCTTCCGCCGGCTTCTGCGATGTCTGATCGACCGTGAGCGTGTTGTGCGCGAAGGTCGTTCGGTACCATCCCGCCTGGATCGGCTGACCGTAGCGCGCGGTTCCTGGATCGAGCCCGATCAGTTCCCCGTGGGCGTAGAGCGCCAGGTTCAACTTGTCCGGGTGCCCGTGTCCGCCGCCGTGCGGACCGTACTTCAGGCAGACCCATGTCGCGTCGGCTCCCTCGCCGCGCGCCAAGACGGCGTACCCGGAGCCGGTGTGGTTTTCGCTCGTCCAGGTCCGCGCCGTTGCGGCAGGAAGGTCGCCTAAGCGGAACCACAGAGCGTAGTCGCTGGTCGCGCCGCTCGCGCTCAGCAGATCGGCGAAGCGTTCAGAGCCGTACCTGGCGTAGGAGAGCTCGTAGATCGGCGCGGAGCCGCGCAGATCGACCGTGCCGCTGTCGTTGAACGCGGGCAGCTTGCCGTCGGGCATGACGAGGTTCAGCGGCGCTTCGAACATCCGTCGGAACGCGTCGCCGTAGAGGTCGATGCCGCAGTTCCGCGCCGCTTCCGTGAGGGACCACAGCGCGGAGACCGTGTAGAAGTGGTATCCCCACGCGCCTTCCCACCAGACGCCGTCGGGGAGCACGCCGCCCTCCATCTGTCGGCGGTAGCCTCGTGTCGGGTTGTCGATGGCTTCGCGGATCAGGTCATCGTCGCCGAGCAGGAACCCGACCAATCCGACGGCGCTGTTCTTCCAGCACTGGATGTTGTGAACGCCCATCTCGTGCGGGAGGATCACGTCTCTCGCGGCTGGAATCAGCAGCTTCGATCCGATCTCATCTCGATCCCGTTCGCTGAGTCGATCCCATATCAGATCGGCTCCCTGGCAGATTGGGATGAGCCAAACGGCTTCGTCGAGCGTCTGGGGGCCCACGCGACCGCCGCCGATGCGCTCCTCGCCCCGGATCGTGTGGAGCGGATAGCTCAGGTACTTGTCCGCGTAGGCGAGGAGCACGTCCCGCGCTTTGTCGGCGTAGCCCGACTCGCCGGTCATCGCATGCGCGATGCCCAGGTCGAGAACGATCCGGGCGTAACGGCTGTGCACGCCGGAGATGGCGACGCCGTCGTAGTCCTTGCTCGGTTCCGACGGATCGCCCAGGAACACCTCGCCGTCGACCGGGCTGACGTGCTCCCAGCGCCAGGGACCGATCTGCTCGCCGGTTCTCAGTGGGGCTCCGTTTCGCGGCGAGGCGTACCAGTGCCACCAGTTGCCGCCGCGCGGCGGGAGCTCGATCGGATCGTCGAGCACGTCGTCGGCGCGGCGTTTGAGTGCGTTCCAGCGTTCGCGCGCCCAGTCGTAACGCGCCACGCGATCCTTCATCTCGGCAATCGACGAGGGCGTGAACAGCAGGCGAGGATGCTCCGGCATGGGCTGCGCTGGCATGGGTGTCGTCCTTTCCGCACGGACGCCAGGGGCGACCAGGACAGTCGCCAGCAGGAGCGCCCGGATCACGAACCGCTGGCGTCCGGAAGCAGATATCGACAGTAAGCGCACCACTTCACACCACGGGCAGCGTCGACCGTCTCAACCAACGGGCGCACGCGCGGCTCCGCTTGCGTGACACACGCCGGGTTCGCGCACACATGCTCTGAGGGCTCCGTGACGCGACGCGGCTTCTCGCGGAAGGCGGGGCGGTCGACGCGCCGGAGGAGCATCGCCATCAGCGCCATACGAACCGGCACGCCGTTGGACGACTGCTGGAAGTACGCCGCTCGTGGGTCATCGTCGAGGTCGTGCGTCAGCTCATCGACGCGCGGCAGCGGGTGCATCACCAGGCAGTCGGGCTTGGCGAGCTTCATCAGATCGGCGTCGACCCGGTAGCTGCGCGCCACATCCTTGATGGCGTTCGCATCCAGCTCTGCCGGCAGCCGCTCCTTCTGGAGCCGGTTCACGTAGAGAACGTCCAGTTCGCCGATCACGTCGCGCGGCGTCTCCGCGAGTGACGTGTTCGCGCCGTAGAGGTTGTCGAGCCGCCAGGAGACATCTTCGGGCAACTCGAGACCGGTTGGCGCGATCAGCACGATCCGCGCGCCGAACATCGCCAGAGCGTAGGCGAGCGAGTGAGCCGCCCTGCCAAAACGCAGATCGCCGCAGATGCCCACGGTGAGCTCGGAGATGTCGCCCCGCAGCCTTCGGATCGTGAACAGGTCCGTCAGGGATTGGGTCGGGTGCTGATGGGCGTCGTCACCGGCATTGACGATCGGCACGACGGAGTGCTGGGCGGCGAGCCGCGCCGCTCCTGCCTTCGAGTGCCGCATCACGATGATGTCCGAGTAGTTGCACACCATGTGGACGGTGTCCGCGAGCGTCTCGTCCTTGGCGACCGAGGTCGTCTGCGGGTCGGCGAACCCGAGCACCTCCCCGCCCAACCGAAGCATCGCGCTCTCGAACGAAAGGCGCGTCCGCGTGCTGGGTTCGTAAAAGATCGTAGCGAGGATCTTGCCCTTGCAGAGGTCTGAGCCCATTTCGCGGAGCACTTCCATCTCCGCCGCGAGGTCGAGGACGCTCTCGATTTCGCCGCGATCCAGGTCGTCGATGCCAATCAAGTCGCGCATGGCTCTGTCGTCCTCTCAGTCCGCGTCAGTCCACCAGGCACTTGCCGACGAGGTCGGAGACCTTCGCGATGCCGTGGTCGAGGCAGTACGTTTCTAGCCCGTCGATGACATCGATGCTCGCCCTCGGATTGACGAAGCTCGCCGTGCCGACCGCGACCGCCGTCGCGCCCGCGAGCATGAACTCGACGGCGTCCTCGGCATTCGCGATGCCTCCCATGCCGATGATGGGGACGCGCACCGCCTGGTACGTCTGCCACACCATTCGCACGGCAATCGGCTTGATCGCGGGCCCGGACAGCCCGCCCATCGTGCGAGACAGCTTCGGGCGGCGCGTCTCGACATCGATCGCCATACCCAGCAGCGTGTTGATGAGCGCGAGGGCGTCGGCTCCGGCTCGTTCCGCCGCTAACGCCATCTCGACGATGCTCGTCACGTTCGGCGACAGCTTCACGATCAACGGCAGAACCGTCACGCGTCGACACGCCTCGACGAGACCGCCTAGCACCGCCGCGTCGACGCCGAACTCCATGCCGCCATGTTCGACGTTCGGACACGACACATTCAGTTCGAGCCCGTGAACGCCGGGCACGTCATTCAGCCGCTGGCACAGTTCGACGTAGTCGCCGACCGTCCTCCCGGACAGATTCACGAGAACCGACGTGTCGAAGCGGCGCAGATAGGGCAGCTTTTCCGCGATGAACGCGTCCACCCCGACGTTCTGGAGCCCGATCGTGTTGAGCATCCCGCTGGGCGTCTCTGCGATGCGCGGCGTCGCGTTACCAGCGCGGGGCTCAAGCGTCACGCTCTTGACGCCGACGGCTCCCAGCCGGTTCAGATCGACGAAGTCCCGGTACTCTTGACCATAGCCGAATGTCCCGGACGCCGTCATGACCGGGTTCCTCATCGACATGCCGCCGATGTTCACGCGCATATCCGGCTGAGCTGGGGCAGCGGTCATACGCGGTACCCCCACTCGACGGTCCGGGCGTCGAAGACGGGACCCTCGGTGCAGACGCGCTGGTAGCCGACGCCGCTTTCGGATCGAATCGGAACGACGCATCCGAGACAAACGCCCAGGGCGCAGCCCATCCGGTTCTCAAGGGCGACCTGACAGTCGATCTCGCGTTGCGCAGCGATCTTGGCGACGGCTGCCATCATCGGCGTGGGCCCGCAAGTGTAGATGACCGGCGAGCCAGCGGGATCGCGTTCCAACCGAGTCTGGAGCAGGTCCGTCACGAACCCGTGGTAGCCCTCGCTCCCGTCATTCGTCGAGATATCGGGCGTTACGCCCAACGCGTCGAGATCGTCCCGGCACAGTACGTAGCCGGTGCTCCGCGCCCCGATCAGCACGCGAGGCGAGAAGCCGCCCTCGATCAGGCGCTCGACCAGCAGATGGAGCGACGCCATCCCAACCCCGCCGCCGACGACGTACGGGGTGGAACCGGCGGGAGGCATCGAGAACCCGTTGCCCAACGGGCCCAGAACGCGCACGACGTCGCCCGGCGATCGCTCGGCGAGCAGCGCCGTACCCTCGCCGACGACCTGGAACAGGATGTCGAGGTGTCCGTCGCGCAGCCGGTAGACGGTGTAGGGGCGACGGAGCAGTGGATCGCGGCATTCCGGCAGCCAGAGATGGAGGAACTGTCCGGGCTCGGCGGACTCCCAGTCACACGTCAAGCGCATCCGGTAGTGACCCGGTGCGACGGGCTCTTTGGCTACGATCACGCTGAGGCAATCGGTTCTCAGTGGAGGTCTCCCCGCTCAGGGCTGCAGCGTGCGTGGTGTCATAAGGCTGAGCCCAACGACTCCATGACCGGCAGTCGGATCGAGTACTACGTTTCCAGCGACGACCAGATCAGCGAGCCGCCACACCGCTGGTACTCTCATCGGTTCTCGTCGGCATGGAGCAACGCTTCGATCTCTGCGGTCAGAATCGGCGTGTCGTGGATGACCGTATCCCAAACGATGTCGTCCCGGACTTCACCGTACCCGTGGATTAGTCGGTGGCGGAACCCGATGATCTTGTCGGTCTGCGAGATGCGCTGAGCGAGAGAGGGATCCATACGCAACGCCTGGTTCAGCGCCTCACCGATGATTGTGCACTTGCGCTCGACGGCTGCACGCAACACTTCGTCGGACAGGTAAACATGTAGCGTTCGTCCTGCGACGAATCGCTCGATGGCGAGGCACGCTTCGAGGACATCATGCAAGTGAAGGCGCGGCGTCTTCCGCGTCATAGACGATGACCCGTTCGCTGTCGACGGCTCGCCTGAAATAGGGGTTCTGGATGGCGGCGTCTTCGACCAGGTCGACGCGACGCTCGAACAGTCGCTGAAGATCGCTCCACAGCCCGAAGTAGGATTCCGCTCGTGTGTGTAGCGGGACACGACGGAACTCGACGAGCGCATCGACATCGCTGCGATCCTGGTCGAAGCCACCGGTGACGACAGAACCGAAGAGCCAGAGGCGTCGCACCGCACGACGGCGGCAGATCACGCGCAGTTCGTCCATCCGCTCGGAGACGAGTGGGTCCATGGCATTGCCTCAGTCGCCGCGCTCACTCAGAAAGCCGCGCCAAGTGCTCGACGACCGACGATGACAGCCCGTCCAGGCTGTAGCCGCCTTCCAGCGACGACACGATCCGTCCGCCGCAGAGCTCGTCCGCAAGCTCTCGTACGATGGACGTCAGCGCTCCGAAGCCATGCGTCGTGACGCGCATCCCGCCCAACGGGTCCGCTTCGTGGGCATCGAAACCAGCGGAGATCAGGATGAGCTCCGGCTGGAACTCCCGCGCGGCGGGAACGAGACGCGACCAGAATACGGCGACGTAGTCCTCGTCGCCGCTTCGAGCCGGAAGCGGGGCGTTCAGTGTCGCGCCGAAACCGTCGCCATCGCCTCGCTCTTGCGCCATCCCGGTTCCCGGATAGAGCGGGTGCTGGTGAACGGAGAAGAAGAACACGGAGCCGTCCGAGTAGAAGGCGTCCTGCGTGCCGTTGCCGTGATGCACGTCCCAGTCCACGATGAGCACGCGGTCGATGCCATGCCGCCTCTGCGCGTGGCGCGCCGCGATGGCGACGTTGTTGAACAGACAGAACCCCATGCCGCGCGACGGCGTCGCGTGGTGACCCGGCGGGCGCACGCACGCGAAGCAGGAATCGACCTCGCCGCCTAACACCGCATCCACAGCGGACAACACCCCTCCGACCGACAGGAGGGCGATCTCGTACGACCGGGAATCGATGGGCGTGTCGTAATCGAGGAGCCCGCCTCCTCGCTCCGAAATCTTGCGGATGTCGGCGATGTGGCTCGCCGAGTGGATGTATGCGAGCTCGTCGGGCAACGCCGGTCGCGCCACAATCCTGACCAGTTTGCCGCCCACGGAACTGGAAGGAAGCACCTCCCAGATCGCCTCCAGCCGCTGTCGGCGCTCCGGATGCCCAAACCCCGTGTCATGGAGCAGGTAGTCGTCGTGATAGACGATGCCGGTCTTAGCCATGCGCCCTCGCACCGTGGGGAACCGATCGTCACGTATCGCGTCGCAACTCGTCGAACGCTTCGGCGGGCGTCAGACCTTCCCGGCGAATCCGCAGGTTCAGGTAGACCCACGCGAGAACCGTCCACCGAATGGGCTCCAAGAGCATCGCCAGCAACCAGGGAACCCCGACCCACGTCAGCGCGACCGTCACGGCAACTTCGGGAGGCGGCGCGACGTGCAGCGTTCGGGTCTCTGCGTCGTAGGTTGCGTCCGCCGGAACGGTCGATGCCTTCCCGTCGGGATGCGTGAGGATGCGCGTCGTCGGGTCGTACTTCTCGCCTTCAGCCAGCGTGCGTTGGTATCCCCCGCTGTCCGACGGCAGGAACCCGGCTGGGTGCTGCGGCACCAACCGCGACGCCGCGATCAGCCCCGCATAGAATACCGCCAGCGACAGCGCCACGGGAAGCGCCGTCGCGGAGAACTCCCCGACCGAGAGCATTCGGCTCCGACGAAGCGCCGTTCGCCCGCCGTCGCCCTCGAGCAGAACCACATACGGCGCGAACGCCCACCAGATGTAGAACGGGATCGCGACCATCCCCGGAGGAAAGAGCTTCGTCAGCAGCGTTACCGGGATGGCGAGGTAGAGGGTCGTGCCCAGAAGACGGTACCAGCGGATCCGCTCGAAATGGACGCGCGCGCCACCCCACAGGCTGAGCGCAGCGGACATGGCAGACGACCCGACGTAAGGCGTGAGAAGCAACGCGATGAGGAACGCCGACGATGCGCCAGCGGATACCGTCGCGGCGAGCGGAGCCGACGGGTAGAAGTTCCTGCCTGCCAGCGCCAGCCCAACGCCTCCGACGCCACTGACGATGCATGTCACGACGGCGGGCAGCGCGAACGTCGCGGGTCTCGACACGACGAATCTGGCGGCGTCGAGAAAGAGCTCCTTGACGCCGGGCTTCCGCCACGAGCCGGCAGCCATCCACACTGGCAGACCCCGCGAGGCGACGTTAGCGCCCTCTTGCGTGCTGGACATCGAACGCAAACCGTCATTCCCGGAGATAGTGCCGCAACTCCACCAGCGTGGAGATCGTCAGAGGCGAGTGAGCTGCTCGATGTAGGTCGCCAGGTCGCGGTCCTGGGGCTCCAGACGGAGCGCTTCCTTGAAGTAGACGAGCGCGTCCTTCCGGTTCCCGCGCGTCACGTAGAGGGCGCCTAGGTTCCGGTAGGAGGGAGCGTACTGCGGCTTGAGGTCGATGGCTCGCCGGAACTCCACTTCGGCATCGCGCAGGGACGATGCCGTGTCGCCGCAGATGATGATCACCTCGTAGGCGCTTCCGTCGGGACGCGAGTAGTAGAGCAGATCGGAACGCGCGCCGAGGTGAGTATCCAGCAGCCGCAGTGTCGGTTCCGAGATGGTCCAGGAGAACTTGCCGGACGGCATCTCCGCCATCTTGCCCTTCATGTAGTCGATCGTGTCGCGCACATTCGGGCTGTACTCGCGCAAGTCCTCTTCGATGGGGTTCGCCATCCTCGCCAGCGCGATCTCGTAGTACGTGGCGCCCAGATCGTTGTGCGCTTCGGCGTTGTCGGGTCTCAGCGACAGCGCCTGCTTGTAGCCTTCGATGGCGCTGGCGTAGTTGCCGTCCCGCCGAGCGCGCTCCAACAACAGGTCCGCCGTCTCCTTGGCGACATTGTACTGCATGCTCAGGCTGTCCGTGTCTGGGACGATCGGCTCCGGCTGCGCCAGCCGATACCAGACGACGATCACCGCCGCGATCGCGACGACCACGAGGATGTAGACCGGCTTCATGGCGCGTTGCCCTCCAGACGCTGGAACTCTATCGACCTGCGGCGTTGAGCCGCATCGGATCTGCTCCGCTAGTCTGATGCGCGAAACGTGTACTGATGCTGCTGGTTTCGGCGTTCGAATGTGATCGTGACATCATACCCGGAGCGGATCTGGCGCGCGATCCCTCGGAGCTCCTCGACCGTGTCCACGCGCCGGTTCCCGACCCCGATGATCCGATCCCCAGGGCGGAGCACGCGCGCGAACACGCTTCCTGATTGAACGCTCCGCACGACGACTCCTCTTACCTCGGACGTGTCGCGGACGACCGTGCCGTAGAACTCGTACCCAGGGAGCACCTCCGCGGTCATCCGCACCGTGCCGGATACGTCGCCACGAACGCGCGTCAGCTCGATCCGCTCTCCGCTCCGAACCAGACGGATGATGCTGTACGTATCGACCGTGCTGTAGACCTTCTGACCGTTCACCTGGGTGATGATGTCGTTCTCTCGCAAGCCCGCTTTGTCGGCGGGCCCGCCACGCTCGACGCGAGTGACGATCACGCCCTCGCGCACGGACGCCCCAATCTGTTCCGCGATCTGGGGCGTCACTTCGCGGTACTGCATCCCAACCCAGGGTTCCTCGACGCCGCCGTTCTCGAGGATGCGGTCGATCACGCGCTTCGCCAGCGAGATCGCATGGGCGAAGTTCACACCATGGGAACCGCCACTCTCGCTGAGAATGAACGTGTTGATGCCGATCACCTCGCCGGCGGCGTTGACGAGCGGACCCCCGCTGTTGCCCGGATTCACGGCGGCGTCCGTCTGGATCAAGTTCGAGTACGTGCGGTTGCCCACCTGCACGACGCGGTTGGTCGCGCTGATGACGCCGACGGTCACAGAGGGTTTCAGGTCTCGAACCAGTTGTCCGAATGGGTTGCCGATGGCAATCGCCCATTCGCCGATGCGAAGGTCGTCGGACGTGCCGAACAGACACGCCGGGAGGTCTTCACCGTCGATCTTCAGGACAGCCAGGTCCGCAATCGGGTCTTCGCCGAGAATCTCAGCCCGGAACTCCCTGCCGTCCTGGAGCCGCACGGTGACATACGTCGCGTCTTCGATGACGTGCTCGTTCGTCAGGACGTAGCCGTGCTCCGCATCGAAGATGACACCGGAACCGAGGCTCTGGCGCTTCTGCTCCTGAACCTGGCTCTCGCCCCAGAAGAAGCTCCAGAACGGGTCGCGCACGACGCGCACGACCTGCGTCGAGCTGATGTTGACGACCGCCGGTCCCGCGCGTTCGATGGCGCGCACAATCGCGTTCTCGCGGGACTGAGCCAAATCCTGAGTAGCCTGCGGTCCCCGCGCCGTCGCGTAGTCCGCAGGCGGGGAGCTCGGAGCCTGTGCCTCCGCCGCGCGCGGCTCGCCGCGCTGGCAGCCCACGACCAACAGGAGCGCTACCGCGAATCGGGAGAGACGCCGCTTCACTGACTCGCCTTGAGAGCCCTTCGGACGATGGCGACGGCTTCGTCAACGTGCTCACGCTGGATCGTCAGGGGCGGAAGGAACCGAAGCACGCTGTCGTTCGTGCTGATCGTCAGCAGCCCCTCCTCGATGCACTTCGCCGCGATGGGCTTCGCATCGACATTCACGACGAGACCTTGCAGGAGCCCTCGTCCGCGTGTCCCGACGATGCACGGGAACTCGCCGCGGAGCGCCGCCATCCGCTCGGACAGATAGGCGCCGACCTTGGCAGCGTGCGCTGGAAGGTTCTCATTCAGAACCGTGGTCAGTGCAGCGTGCGCGGCAGCCGTCACCAGCGGGTTCCCACCGAAGGTCGATGCGTGCGTCCCGGGACCGAAGCTGGCGGCGATGTCGCGCCGGGACAGCAGCGCTCCGATGGGCGTGCCGCCGCCGAGGGACTTCGCCATCGTCAGCACGTCCGGAACAACGCCGAACGATTCGTAGCCCCACAGCGTTCCGAGCCTGCCCATCGAGGTCTGAACTTCGTCGAAGATCAGGAGCGCGCCGTTGGCGTCGCAGAGCTTTCGGAGACCTTCCAGATACCCTGGGCTCGCGACGTTGACGCCGCCCTCCGACTGAATCGGCTCCACCAGAACCGCACAGACGCTGCTGGCCATCGCAGCCTTCGCCGCGTCTAGATCATCGAACGGCACATAGCGGAACCCAGACGGTAGCGGCTCGAAGCCCTTGTGGTACTTCGGCTGCGCCGTCGCCGTGATCGCCGCGAGCGTCCGCCCGTGGAACGACTGGTTCATCGTCACGATCTCGAACTTGCCGCTCTTGCCGCTGTCCTTGGCGTACTTCCGGGCGAGCTTGATCGCCGCTTCGTTCGCCTCCGCGCCGCTGTTGCAGAAGAAGCACTGCTCGGCGAATGAGTTTTCCACCAGTAGCTTCGCGAGCCGAACCTGGGGCTCGATGTAGTACAGGTTCGAGCAGTGAATGAGCGTGCGGGCTTGTTCCGTGATGGCAGCGACAACCGCCGGATGGCAGTGTCCCAAGCCGTTGACGGCGATCCCGCCCAGGAAGTCGAGGTAACGGTTCCCGTCGGCATCCCATACGTACGGGCCCTCGCCGCGCACGAGCGCCAGCGACCGCTCGCCGTACGTGTTCACGATGAACTGTGTGGCTTCCGCCTTGATGGATGCGTTGGACATGGTTCCTCCCGTCACGCTCGATGGTCGTCATGGACGATCTGGGTCCCGATGCCTCCGTCGGTGAAGACCTCCAGAAGGATTGAGTGAGGGATTCGTCCGTCGATGACATGGGCTTTCCGGACGCCACCCCGAAGAGCCGTCACGCACGCCTCGATCTTGGGAATCATCCCGCTGCTGAAGATGCCCTCTGACCGCAGCGCGGGCTCCTCCCCGAGCCGGATCGTCGAAATGAGCGAGCCCTCGTCGTTCCGGTCGCGGAACACGCCGCGCACGTCGCTCAGCATCAGCAGCTTCTCCGCGCGGAGAGCGGCGGCGATCTCCCCGGCAGCCGTGTCGGCGTTGATGTTGTAGGTCTCGCCATCGTCACCGACGGCGATGGGAGCGATCACCGGGATGAACCCTTGCGATTCCAGAACCTGGATGATCTGCGGGTTGATCCGCGTGATGCGCCCGACAAAGCCGATATCGACTTCGACATCGCCCTTGTCCCTGTCCGAGACGCGAGCCAAGTGTTTCTCGGCGCGGAGCAGATCGCCGTCTTTGCCGCTCAATCCGACGGCTCGTCCGCCCGAGCGGTTCAGCAGGGACACGATGTCTTTGTTGATCGTCCCGACCAGCACCATCTCGGCGAGACTGACGGTATCCGCGTCCGTCACGCGCAGCCCGTTGACGAACTCGGACTCTTTCCCGACGCGCGCCATCAGGTCGCTGATCTGGGGCCCGCCGCCGTGGACAACTACCGGCTTGATGCCGACGTACTTCATCAGGACGACGTCGTGCATGACGGCGCGCTTGAGGGCATCGTCCACCATCGCGTGCCCACCGTACTTGACGACGATGGTCTTGCCGTAGAACTCGCGGATGTAGGGCAGCGCCTCGATGAGCATCTCTGCTCGCTGTGAAAGCGCCTGCACGCTCGCCATGGTGCTCCTGGGCTCCTGACGGCAACGAAGGGATCAACGGTAGTCCATCACGCGCCGAAGCACGCTCGACTTACCCAGGCTGTCGGTGATTCGGTAGATGGCAGTATAGTAGCCGGGGTTCCCACGGAACCACAACGGATTCAGCGCGGGTCGGAAGACGACGCGCTCCTCGCCCGACGGCACGTCGAGCCGCTCGACGAGCTCCTGCGTGACGCGCTCTCCGCGAGGGCTCAGGACGCGCCAGCGGAGCTCGACCCATTGCGGCATGTCCGGCGGTCGGAGGAACACCAGCACCTCGTCGCGCGGCACGCCTCCTTGAGTCGAGAGCACCCCCAGCGCGGCATTCGAGCGCACCGGCAGCGGGAGGGCGATGTCTTCCAGATATCCCTTGCCGGGGATCGGAACCCACCTCCCACCCGTGCCCCAGGCGAGTTGCTTGACGGGCAGGTAATCGAGCCCGACGACATCCACGACGATCCGATCCGCCTTGAGCTCGGCGATGACCTCGTCCAGCGTGTAGCGGCTCTGACCGTCATGGTCGCGGTCGTGGAAGGGCCCATCG
>VGLH01000033.1 GCA_016866785.1 Candidatus Poribacteria bacterium | reverse complement strand
GTCGGACTCCTTCAGCTCTCGGCAGATGCGATTGCCCTGTATGGCGTCGAGACCGGTCTCCCGAGCGCGCGCATCCGCGCGGTCGCGGTCGCCCCCGATGGGCGTGTGTGGGCTGGCAGCGACGGAACGCGCGGCGGGCTCGCCATCCCAGAAGGTGAGACGTTCCGTACGCTCCGAGCCGCCAACGGAATCGGCGAGAGCAACGAGGTCTACTCGATTGCCTTCGACTCGCGAGGTCGCGCTTGGGTCGGCACCGGAATCCTGCGCGACCCCCCGGATGACGTAGACATCCTTGGAGGCGTAGCGCGGTTCGACGGCGCGACGTGGCGCTACTGGCGCACGGGGAGCACGCCCGTGGCAATCGCAGAAGACGTGCGCGGAACCGTATGGATCGGCACGAAACGCCGCGGCTTGCTGAGGTTAGACGGCGACGAGTTCATCGAGGAGCCCTTGCCCGTCGGGTCCGAGGTCCGCGCGATCCTGGCTGATGGACGAGGCTGGCTTTGGGTGGGTACCTCAGACGGCCTCTTTGCCCGCGTAGGCGGCGAATGGCGCGAGTACAGCCGCGCCGACGGCTTGCCCGGCAACTCGGTGCGCGCTCTGATCGAGGACAGCACGGACGGCACGGTATGGGCAGCCCTCGACGAAGGCATCGCGCACTGGGACCCGATCCGGCAGTGGAGCCAATTCACAGCCGCCGACGGCGTCCCTTCTACTGGAGTCCTGTCCGTCGCTCAGTCGGTGAACGGCGACCTCTGGTTCAGCGGGATCGGGGATTCAGGACTACTCCGACACCGAGCATCCACCTCATTGCCGCAGACGAGACTGCTCGAAGCACCGCGCGGGATCATCGGCGAGACTGCGACGCGCATCTCTTTCACCGGCGGCGACGTGACGACCCCGCCCGACCAGATTCGGTACGCCATCCGTCTCGACGGCGGCGCGTGGTCCGCGCCTCAGGCGGAGCCGAGCGTATTTCTGTCCGGCTTGGCGCCTGGTCGCCCGATCCTCTTCGAAGTCGCAGCGGTGAACCGTGACGGCATGGCGGATCCCACGCCTGCACGGACGGTGTTTTACGCCGACGTATCGCCGCCGTACGCGGAGATCGCGTTCCCATCCGGCGGAAGCCACGTCGCCGGCGTTGTGCAACTCCGGGGGAGGGCGTACGACGAGACGGACTTCGAGGGCTACATGGTCCGGATCCCGGGCGCGAACCCGGTTCAGTCGGATCGAGCGGTGCGGGACGGCGTGCTCGCCGAGTGGGACACCCGGAACGTCGAGGACGGGGAGTACGAGTTGTCTTTGGCGGTCTGGGATCGGCTCGATGGACCCAACGATGTCCGCCATGAGCGGTCGCGCGTGCTGTCGCTGGTCGTAGACAACACGATCCCGGTGGTGACGCTGGAGCCGATGGTGTCGCCGGTATCGGGACGCGTCCTCGTCCGAGCGGAGCTCGTGGACGCCAACCTGTCGTCATACCGCGTCGAATACCGTACCAGCGCGGACGGGGCATGGCGCAACATCGAAGCGGGCGACCTGCCACTCGGAGCCGGCGGTCGTGCATCCATCGCAGCCAGTTGGGACACCACCCCGCTGGACGCGTCCGTCGAGGTGCGCGTCGTGGCGCACGATCTGGCGGGCAACGCGGGGCAAGCGTCGCAGGGCCTCGCTGCGTCGAACCCAGGGGCTCGTCCGATCGTGCAGGTCTCCGCGCCCGCATCTGACAGCGTACTGAGCGGCGTGGTGCGCGTCGTCGGCACCGCGTCGGACGAGACGCTCGTCGGGTTCGTGGTCGAGGCGCGTCGCAGTGCGTCCGAGCCGTGGGCAGGCGTCGGATTCGGTTCCGCCGCTGTTACCGGAGGCGTGCTGTCGGAGTGGGACACGACGCGCGTGGCGGACGGCACCTACGAGTTGCGGGTCCGCGCGATCGATGACGCGGGCTACGAGACCATTGCGCCGGTTCCGCCACTCGTCATCCGCATCGACAACACGCCGCCGATTCTCGTGTCGTTTCCTCTCCCGTCACCAGCACAGCTCTACTCGGGACGCGGCACAATCCCGATTGAAGCCGTCATACGCGACGACAGCCCAATCACATTCCGGTTCGAATACTCCACTTCGCTGACGCCGTCGGCGTCTGACTGGCTCCCGGCAGCGTCAGGTTCCGCCACGTCCGACGGCAGAGCATCCACGTTCTGGACTGTGCCGACACTGGACGGCGACGTCCTCCTGCGATTGCTGGCAACCGACGCCGCTGGACACGAGATGGCCCCGCAGGTCCGGCAGGTGTCGCTCGACGCAGCTCTGCCGAGGGCGCAGATCATCAGCCCGGAGGGTGGCGGCATCGTCACCGGCGTGGTGACCGTCGTCGGGACAGCCAGCGACAGCCACTTCGCCGAGTATCGACTGCTCTATGCCACGCCGGACGGCGTCGATCACCCGATCTCCGCGCGCACATCGGGCGACGGTGTAACCCAAGGGGTACTGGGGCAGTGGAACACCGAGGGCTCAGAGGGCCCGGTCTCGCTGCGATTGCGTGTTCGCGATGCGGTCGGTCTGGAGTCCGAGGCGGTGGTGGCACTCGCCGTCGACCGGAGTCGTCCTACGGCATCCCTTCGCTCGCCGGTTTCGGGCTCACAGGTGTCCGGCATCGTGACGATGGCGGGCACCGCCACGGATCGTCACTTCGCGTCGTATCGCATCGACTGGCGTCTCGCCGACGGGGAGACGTGGAACCCTGTCACGGATAGCGTTTCCACAGCCGTCATCGACGGGCGCCTCGCGTCGTGGGACACGACGGGAATCACCGGCAAAGCCATCGTGCGGCTTACGGCGACCGACGTCGTCGGACAGAGCGCCACGTCGATTGCCGCGGTCGATGTGGTCGCGCCCGTCGCGGCGGACGCCGGTGCGCGTCTCGTGAGCGCGGACGGAGTCGTCGCTCTGCGCGTGCCGCCGAAGTCGCTCTCGTCTTCTATCGCCATCACCATCAATCCCGCGCCCGTCGCGTCTGGCAACGCCTTGATGGTATACACTCTCTCGCCGGTCGATGCGTCGCTGGACTCTCGGAAGCCAGCGATGCTCGAGTTCCATCTGCCGCCCGATGCGCCGCTCGACAGCGCAATCGCGCGCTGGAACGCCGTGACGCAGGAATGGCAATGGCTCGGCGGAACCGTATCGGGAGGCGCGGTCCGAGCCAGCATATCCTCGTTCGGGACGTACGCCGTCCTGAACGGGGGGCGTACGCCGCCCATCTCCGGAGACGACGCCCTCCGGCTCCGCAGCCAACCGCGCGCGTTTTCACCATCCGGCGGGAACCTGCCGGGATCGACGGTCGTATCGTTCCGCCTGGCTAAGGAATCGCCGACGCGTATCCGCATCTACCACGGGAACGGCAGGCTCGTACGTCGGCTCCTCGATTCGGACCTGCGTCCTGGCGAACACGCAATCGACTGGGACGGCAAAGACGACGACGGAGATGTGGTCCCCAACGGAATCTACGTCGTGTACGTCGGAACGCGCTTTGCCGAGGCGACCCGCCTTGTGCTAGTTTGGGCTCCGTGACCCGTGGGCGACGCCTCGGGTCCGTTGCTGACCGCCGCTTCACCGTCGAGGAACGTCAGTGCGTCATTCCGCTACAGGCGCGTCGCGCTGGCTGCGATGCGTCCTGTGGTGCGTCGCGGTCTTGACGCATGCCGCGCCATTCGACGCCGAGTTCACGACAGGCGTGCGATCCATCGGCATGGGCGGCACAGGCGTCGCTGCGTCGCAATCGGCGAGCGACGTGGGTCACAATCCTGCAAGCATCGTCGATCTCGCCGAGTATTCGGCAGATGCGTCGACAGCCAACCGATTCGGGCTCATACGAACTCAGCACGCTGCCGGTGTCATGCCACTCTCGGAACGCCGGGCGCTTGGGATGGAATGGCTGCGAGTCGCCGCCGCTGACGACGAGATCCGGTTCGACCAAGACACAGCGCGACTTGCATACGGTCTCAAGCTACATGACAGGCTCGGAACCGGTGCGGGAATCAGTTTCCGGAGCGCGCGCGCGGCTATGGACGGCACAGACTTGGGAACCGCGACCGGTTGGAGCTCGGATGTCGGCGTCCGATTGCGTCTGGCAGATGGGATCATGGTTGCGGCGACTGCCCGCAACTGGATGTCGTTCCAGAATGGCAAATGGCTCCCGGGCGCCTGGGTCCGGCTGAGCGATGGCAAACCACGCCGAGCCTCGCCCCGTGTGGTGGTCTGGGGTGCGCAATACTCCACGGACTTCCTGACGGTCGAGTTGGACGTTGGCGGGGGCATTCGTTCCGGGCTCGAAATGACGCCGATTCGGGGGGTCGCCATACGCGCTGGCGTCTCCGTGCCCGACTGGCGAAGGGATAGACCGACAATGTCTATCGGCGCCGCTTACCGCCGCGCATGGGGCGAGTTGGCAGCCGCCGTCACTCTCTCGCCGGACCTGGGTCCGACGACCTACGCGGGACTGGCGGTCAGCGCTCCGTACCGCGTCCCTCCCGTTGAGATCGAGCGAATCGAGTTCGCGGAACTGTATCCAGCCCTCACCGAGCACTACGCGATGCCCTCTGGCGATCTGTCGAGCGAGCGGCTGGACACGGATGCGCCATTGGCTGCTCTCCAACTCGATGACAGGCTCGGACGCCTCGTGCTTCGGAACGACGGCGACAAGCCGGTGCGAATCGCTGCCCGAGTGTGGATCGACGAGTTCACCAGTCGGTTGGGAACCGAGGTCGTCGATGGCGTCGTCATCGAGCCAGGCTCTCGGGTCATCGTCCCAATGCAGAAGCTTCTCCTCAGCCCACGAGCGATGGAGGTCCGCGCAGCACGACCTGTGGAAGTGCGTGTCGAAGTCGCAGACGTTCAGAACACAGGACGACGGCGCGCCCTGGCACGGGCGAACGCCGTGCTCCACGGGAAGAACGAGCTGCTGATCGACGACATAGCGAAACTCGGCGTGTTCGTCACATCGACCGATCCGACGGTACGGCGGTTCGCTGAGTCCGTGCTCGCATCGGTTCCGCCAAACGGACTCGAACGACTGCCGACGAATATCGCGCGAGCCATCTCGGTCTCGTGCGCGCTACGGCGCCTGGCATACGGCAACGACCCCAATCTGCCTAGCGGCAGTGGCACGATTGATGCTATCAAATACCCAGCAGAGGTGCTCGGGGCCCTCGTTGCGGCACAGGCTGACGCCAGACCTGTAGGCGACTGCGACGATATGACTGTCCTCGTCGCGTCGCTGCTGGAGTCGGTCGGCGTTCGGACGGCGCTGATCCAGCAACGGGGACATGTGCTGATGGCTTTCGACCCGGGCGGGATCACGCTAGAGGAGGCGCAGGAGCGCAACGCGGATGCGCTCGTCGCGGCAGTCAACGGCTATGCGTGGATCCCATTGGAGACCACGCGGATCATGGACGGCTTCGCCGCTGCCTGGCGCGACGGCATCGCTCAGTTGCGCGAACCGGTATTGGGAAGCACAACGACCCGTGAGGCATGGGATCGATACGGCTCAGCCCGACCCGAGGTGTCTCCGGTGGCAGTCAGTGTCTCAAGTCGCGAACTGAAACGTTCGATCCGCGAGTGCTTAGATGATCCATGGCTCGTCGAAGCGGTGCGGTCGCTGCTAAACAGCGCACCGTGAGACGAGACGCAGAGGAAACGCCAATGAGGTCCGTCATCGCCCTTCTCGCAGCGTTCATCGTCACGTCAGCGCTGCGTGCAGACACGCTTCCCAAGGTTCTCTTCAGCTTCGGCCGGAACGAGGTGCTGCGTGAGGGCTCCAACCGCTGGACATTCATACGCGCGGGCGACAGCCTGGAATCCGCCGATCTGGTCCGAATGCCTCCTATGGCTCTGTTGAGGATCGCCGATGCCAACGGGCGTGGGCTCCCGCTGCTGACAGGAGCCCGGGAGTCGTCTGCGAAGGACCTGGTCAGCGAAGCGGCCGCACAAGTCGGTCGAACTCAGGGCAGGCGCATCGGTGCAGCAGCATCGGAGCCCGGTTCGGTGGACGCGCTGCCAGCCGGCGACCCGGTCCGCGGCGACTCCGACGACGACGAGCGCCCCATGTCTCGTGCAGAGGCAGGACGCTGGCTGCGATTCACGCCGTCTCCGAGCGCGTTGAGCCAGCGGCTCGCTCTTGAAGCATCGGAGAGGGCGGACGACAGCTTGACGTCGGATTCCATGTATCCGTCGTCGGTCTTCGCCAAGACGAGAGCTACCTTCGAGGCGGTTCGGGGGGCGACTGAGAACAGCAGTGGCGTTGGCGAATCGTTCGACGACGCGTATCTGCTGGTGAGTGTGCTCCAGCGTTTGGGGCTCCGTATCACGCGAGACATCGATGCGCGCCAGAGGCCCGTCGTCGTGATCGACCTGGGAGTTGTGTCCCGTTCCGCCAGCCAACTCACCGCCAACCAAGCGCTCTACCGGATCGGGGATGAAGACCGTCTATTGCTGCCTCTCTGCGCAACGCCCGCATCCAGGACCTTCTTGGAGGCGTGGTACGCCGAGGAACAGGTGACGGGGCGCCCCGTTCCAGCGCCGTGAACACCTCCGCGAGCGGCCGCTCTTCGGTCTCGCGTGAACGCCCGATCATCGGCAGGCAGGCAGCCACATGGCTGCTCGCATCCCTGATCCTGTGCGTGATGCTTGAGGCACTCGGGCTCTTGTCTCCGTTGGAGTACCGAGCTTACGACCTTCGGGCTCGTCTCAAGGCGAGACGTCCCGCCGCCGTCGCGCCAGACCTGGCGATTGTGACCATCGACGCCCGCAGCGAGGAGGCACTGGGGCCCTTCCCGTGGCCCCACCAGGTCTACTCGGCGTTGGTTTCCCGTCTGGAGTTCCTTGGCGCCAAGGGCGTCATGTTCGCGATCCAGTTCACGCGCGAAGACCCGACGGACGACGCTCTCACCCCCGGGGTTCCCCTTTTCATCGTTCGCCCGTACGCGTTCACGGATACTGCTTCGTCCAGGAAGCCGCCTCAAGTCGGCGAATGGCAGCGCGTGCCGACGGAGATGGCAGCCGGAGACCCCGTGACGTCGTTCAGCGCCATCGTGCTGAGCCGCGAGGACGGCGTCTATCGCCACGCGCAGGAGAAGGCGATCGATCGAGTGACCGGCGGGCCCGTCTACGGGCTGGAACTGCTGCTCGCATCGCGGGCTCGCGGCGTCCCACCCGAACAGCTCGCTCGACATCTCGACGACCGAGGACGCCTGCTGCTTTCGAGCGAAATGCCCGCTCTGCCGGCTCTGTCGTTCGTGGACGTCCTCAGCGAGAACGCCACGAGCGTCAGGAAGACCGTGGAAGATCGTTGGGTCCTCGTCGGCGTCGACGATTCCCCGACCGTTCCCAGTCTGCCGTCCCCATTCGGCAGACTCAACGCTCTGGAAGCTCGTGCCGTCGCGACCAACTCGCTTCTCGTTGACGAATCCAACCGCCCGTTGACGCCGCTGACGTCGATCTTCGCCATCGTCCTGTGGGCTGCGTTGAGCGCCACGGCGGTCTTCGGCATCCGCGCTTCGGCTCTCACGTCGCGACGCGTTCTCGTACTTGGCGGCGCGGCTGTCGCTGGTCACGTCCTCGTCGCCGTCGCGGCGTTCGAGATTTGGCGAGTCTGGATCCCCATCGTCGCACCGGTCGCGGTCATCGGGCTCTCGGCGCTCGTATGGGCGTTCGCGCTGGACGCCGCGCGACTCGAGGCGGCACATCTGCGCGCCGTGGCATCCGAGAGGGAAGCTGCATTCGGCGTCATGGCGGCGCAGGTCCGCCACGAAGTGCGCAACGTCCTCCAGTCGATCCGCGCTCCTGCCGACATCGTGCGCCGCAACTTCGAGCGAGGCGATCCGCTCGGGATGGCATCGAATCCTGACGCCATCTGCTCCGAGATGGACACGATCATCCGACGAACCCAGCGCCTGTCGGACATGGTGGACAATGATCTAGCTTACTTCGGCGGCGGACCCCCGGAGACAATGCCAGGCGACGCGTGGGAGGTGGCGGCGGAGGTCGCCGACAGCATGGAACCCGAGCTCGCTGAGCAGGGCGTATCGACTCGACGCATCGCCCCCCAGGATCGCGCCCTGGCGGACATCGACGGCGCGACGATGCGCGTCGTGTTCACGAACTTGATCCGGAACGCGATGCAGGCGATGCCCGAGGGTGGTATCCTCACTCTCGCCTACGCAGAGCCGACGGCTGGAACGGTCGCCATCCGCGTCACGGACACCGGCGTCGGCATCGAGGCTGATCGCTTGGCGCACGTGTTTGACGCGTTCCACACGACCAAAGCGCGCGGACTCGGTCTCGGTCTGCTGAACGCCAGGAACATCGTCACCGCGCACCGGGGCGATATTCGGGTGGAGAGCCGAATCGGGGCGGGCACGACGTTCGAGGTCGTGTTGCCGCGAGCACGCGCCGCTACGCAGTCCTGAAAGGCTCGCCGCCATCGCCCGTTCCATCACGAGATCACAAGGTCCAGCGCGATGTCAGCGTCGCGGATCCTCGTAGCCGACGACAACCACGACACCTGCCACTACATCGTTCAGTGTCTCCGCATGGAGACGGATCTGGATGTCAACGTCGAAATCGCCTACGACCGCGATTCAGCCCTCGCCAAACTGCGCGACGCTTCGACGCCCTTCGACGTCGTGATCGCCGACCTGTGGATGCCGGACTCCGCGAACGTTCGCGACGAGCACGGCGGTCTGCGTGTCCTGGACGCAGGGCGAGCGCAGACGCCGCCAGCCGACGTCCTGATCATCACCGGCAACAGCTCGGCGGACACCGCTCTGCGCGCCAGTCTCACCGGCGCACGCGACTATCTCATCAAGCCCATCGACGGCGATCGCCTCGTGGCGACACTCCGGGAAATCCTGAGCGAACGGCGCGCGCCGCGGGAGAGCGTGCCAGAGCCGGTCGACGGAGCCGAGACGCTCACGCCGATCATCGGAGCCAGTCCCGTCATGATCGAGGTGATGCGAACCATCGGACGCGTCGCCAGAACCGAGCTCGACCTGCTGATCGTCGGCGACAGCGGAACCGGGAAGGAGCTCGTCGCGAGAACGATCCATGCGAACAGCGCGCGCGCCAACGGTCCGTTCGTGCCGGTGAACTGCAGCGCGATCCCCGAACAACTCCTGGAAGCCGAGCTCTTCGGCATCGGCAGGCGCGTGGCGACGGAAGTGGATGCCCGACCCGGACGGTTCATGGAGGCGGAGGGAGGCACGCTCTTCCTCGATGAGATCGGGGAAGTGTCCCTCGACGTTCAGCCGAAGCTGCTCCGCGCCATCGAGCTCAAGGAGATCCAGAGAGTCGGCAGCGACGTCGCGAAAGCCGACGTCCGCATCATCGCGGCGACGAACCGCCAGCTCGCCGACGCCGTCGAGCTGGGCAGCTTCCGCCGAGACCTCTACTACCGCCTCACCGGAGCCGTCATCCGCGTTCCATCGCTCGAGGAGCGACGCGAGGACATCCCGCGTTTGGCGGAGCACTTTCTGCGGCTCTACGCGCGGAGAATCGGCAAATCGATTGCCGGCTTCGACGCGGACGCAATGCGTGAGCTCACGTCGCGCCGTTGGGATGGGAACGTCCGCGAGCTCGAGAACGCGGTCGAGATGGCGTGTGTCCGCGCTTCCGGTTCGATCATTCGAACCCAGGACATACCGGACGGCGAACATGCCCCGACCGGCAGGGCCGCCTCTGGGAACGGCATCGAGAGCTTCCTGGCGTCCATGTCGCGCCCATCGATGGAAGCCGCTACCGATGAGTTCCAGCGCCTCCTGATCGAGCACGTGCTGCGCCAGAACGGTGGGAACCGCACGCACGCCGCGCGACAGCTCGGAATCGGTCGAACGGCGCTCCACCGGAAGATGAAGCAGCTCGGCGTTCAGGACGATGGGCGCGACTAGCCCGCCAACTCTCGCCGTACGATGCTCGCACCATCGACCATAGCTCGGAGCTTCCGCAGAGCCGCCCATCGTGCCGTCTGCGACAGACCGCAGTCTGGAACCAGCGTGAGGCGCTCCGGCGCAACGTGCTCCAACAGCAATCGCGTCCGTGTCGCGATCTCCTCCGCTGGCTCGATCCACAGGTTCTTCACATCGACGACGCCCACGGCGACGTCTCGGTCCTGCGCGATCTCCCGGAGCAGGTCGAGCTCGACGAACTCCCGCGACGCGAACTCGAGCACGAACTGGCCGACGCGCATGTCCATCGCCGCCGGGAAGAGGGCGCGATAGCGCCGCCGCCCAACCGCGCGGGCCCGGTAGTTCCCGAAGCAGAGGTGTGTCGCGATACGCGCCTGAACGCCATCGACCGTGCGGTTGAACACATCGACGTATTCGGCGATCCGTTCCGGGTACACGCTGAACGACGGCTCGTCGATTTGGAGGAAGTCCGCCCCAGCCGCGACGAGCTGCAGCGCCTCGGACCGGACGATGGGAATGAGCGCCTCGGTGAGCGCCATGCGATCCGGGTAGCGCGTGCAGGGCTCCAGCCGCCCCGCCAGCGTGAACGGTCCCGGCAGCGTCGCCTTGACGTCGGTCCGGGCAATCGACTTGAGATAGCGGAAGTCCTCGACGACGCCCAGCCCACCGTGCGCGGCGAGCTCGCCGACCACGCGGTACTTCCCGCGTTGGTCGTGCGCCGGCACGCCAAGCTGACGCGCCGTCGGAATCGGCTCGATGTTGTCGAGGAAGCTGTAGAACCCCAGGTTGAAGTCGAGCCGACTCATCTCGCCGTCCGTGATGACATCGAGTCCCGCCCGGTGCTGATCCTCGACGGCGACGGTGATCGCGTCTTGAACCAGTTCGCGGACATCTTCGGACCCCAGTTCGCCTCGCTGCGCGGCGGCGTCGCCGAGAAACAGCCACCCAGGGAACGCATGGCTTCCGACCACCGACGTCGTGATGAGACGACTCATTGAGACTCCTCGGTGAGATGACGGGGCAACTGACCGTCCGATACGGACCAGCCGCCGTCGACGGTGAGCACGATGCCTGTGACGAACGCGGACTCGTCTGACGCCAGATAGAGCGCCGCATACGCGCAATCGAGCGCGGTCCCCAGAGCACCCGTCAACGGCTGCTTCGTGCGGATGTACTCCAGAACACCCGCGTCCGACTGAGCGCGTCCGCTCATCGGCGTCGCGATGAGCGCGGGCGCGAGCACGTTCACCCGGATCCGATGGCGGGCATAGTAGCTCGCCATCGAGCGGCTAAGCGAGAGGATCGCGCCCTTGCTCGCGGCATATGCGTGCGTGCCGAACAGGTCCGGCGCGGGCGACGACGCCAGGACCGACGACGTGTTGATGATGCTTCCGCCGCCGTTTTCCAGCATCGAGCGCGCCGCCTCGCGGCACATGAGGAACATGCTCCGCGTGTTGGCGTTCATCACGGTGTCCCAGCCGTCGTCGCTGCATTCGTGGATGGGACCGTCACCGTACCGCCTGCCGCTGATGCCCGCTACGTTCAGCACGACATCGGGCGACCCGTACAGCTCTCGTGCGCGAGCGAACAGGAGGCGTACGTCGTCTGCTCGCGTCACATCCGCCTCGGCGTACCGCGCGGCGCCGCCGAGCGCCCGAATCTCCGACGCAGCCTGCTCACCGACATCCGCCCGACGACCCGCGATCACAACGCGAGCCCCTTCGACGGCGAAGAGCTCGGCAGACGCCCTGCCGATCCCGGTTCCGCCGCCGGTCACGATGGCGACTTTGCCGTCGAGTCTGCCCATACGCGGAACCATCCCAGACTAGCGAAGACCGGAGTGGGGAACCTTCAGAAGCGGAGCCACGGGCCCGGACCGACGACACCCCTGCGAGGCGATGCCGGCGCGTCGGTCGCCTCCAAGCGATACGAAGCCAGCGATGCCAGTATGCGCGCCGTCTGCCCGGCTCGCGTCTGTTCCTGTTCCAGCTTGACGATGCCGACGTCGGGCGCGAGCCACTTGCGGCTCACCGTCTTGTCGAGTTGTTCGCCGATGAGCGTCCACTCGAACGTCTCTTCGACCTGGAAGACGTGCTCGAAGGTGCCGGCGGGCGTTGTCAGCGAGGACTCATCCACGACGCGGTACGACGCCTTGCCTTCGCCGATGAAGAAGCCATCGGGGAGGTAGCCCTTGAACTTGGTGCTCCACTTCTTGCCGGGAATCAAGGGGAACCGGTAGAGCGGCAGCCACGGATCGAAGATGAGCGTCTCCGGCGATCCGAACACGACGTTCACCGCGTGCTGATCAACGCCGTTTCCGTCGGCGGCGCGACCGACATACGAGTAGTTCGCGATGCCTTCCGGCACGCCGGGATCGCTCGTCGTCGTCTCCAGAACGTAGCTCGTCACGTCCGTGTGCTCGATCTGGATCGTGTCGATCAGTCGGAAGTCGACCGTGTTCCCGGAGCCGTCGATGTAGTGCCATTCGTTGCCGACGGCGAGCGGATAGTAGTTCCCTGGTCGCGGCTCCCACACGAGGACGTCGAGGCTCTTCGCGTCCGACGCCGAACCATCGGAGGCGAACAACGTGATTCGATAGGTTCCCTCGGTGTCCGGGACGATCCAGTAGGCGACGCCGCCCCGCATCGAGATCGAGCCGCCCGTCGTCTCCCATCTGAGGGACACCGGGTCGCCGTCCACGTCCTCGACGTTGTACCGGACAGGCACGACGTCACCGGGCGCCGGGTTCTCCGGCACGACGGTCAGCGAGAGGACGTTCGGGGCGTGGTTCGACGGGCCCGCGTCGTCGCCGCACCCGATAGCCTCCATCCCCGCCAGGATGATCGCAGCGACCAGACTCAGCGTCCGCGCGTCCATCCGTCGCCTGAGAGTACGCATCCCCACCTCTCCGTCTTGAACCGGGATCGGTGCACTGCCCGTGAAACGGACTCCGCAATACGTCTGGTTACCATCACGCAGAACGAGCCGACGTCGCGGGCGTCAGAAGCTACTATTACGCGGGAGCCCATTCGTACCTGCGGTCGATCCCGAGGAGTAAGACGGCTTGCCGATCGTTCGCCCTTTCCGAGGACTGAGGTACACGCGCGCCGCCGGAGAGCTCGCGCATGTCGTCGCCCCGCCCTACGACATCATATCCGAAGATGCGCGTCGCGCGCTGCACGAGCGGAGCCCCCACAACATCGTCCGCATCGAGCTGGGATACGACGCGCCGGATCGCGACCGTTACGCCGAGTCGGCTCGCCTGCTAAGGGACTGGCAGACATCCGGCGTGCTGGCGATGGATCCAACGGCGTCATTCTACCTGCACGAGCAGACGTTCCTTCTGCCGCCGGGCGTCCGTGGGGTCCATGTCAGCGAGCGACGCTCGCGGCTGGCACTGCATGCCGCCGTAGGGCTCGTGCCGTGGTCGCAGGGCTCCATTCTGCCTCACGAAAGAACGCTGAGCGCCGCAAAAGAGGACCGCCTGCGCCTCATCTCGACGTGCCAGGCGAATGTGTCGCCGGTGTTCGGGATCGCGTCCGATCCGGCTGGGGCGCTCGAACGAGCTTTGCGTGAGATGAAGGACCGCGCGACGCCTCTCGGAGTCGTCTCGGACGGTGGTGGACAGGAGCACCGTCTCTGGTCGATCACGGAACCGGACGACATCGCGCGCATCGAAGCTGCGCTCGCCGCCGACACGATCACCATCGCGGACGGACACCATCGGTACGAGACCTCGTTGGCGTACCGAGACGCGGCGCGGCAACGCTCAGCCGGTTGGTCCGACGATCACCCAGCCAACAGCGTCCTGATGGCGATTGTCTCCGCCCATTCAGACGCCTTGGCGATTCTGCCCATCCACCGGGTCATCGCGGGCGTCGACCGAGCTCGGCGCGACGCGCTCTCCAGGAGCTTGGCGGAAGCGTTTGACGTGGAGCACGTCCCTCTGCGACAAGGAACCCCCGCCGACCTGGACGCGCTGCTGTCGCGCCTTGCGTCCGAACCGGATACGCAGTTCGCCGTCTACATCGGCGGAGACACTGCCTACGCGCTGCGGCTGCGCCACGCGGGCGACTCGAGCCCCGTCGGCTCACTGGGCGTCACGCGGCTCCACACGCATGTCCTGCGCGATCTGCTGGAGATCGACACGGATACCCACACCGGTCAGTCGCGCGTCTCGTATACGACCGCCGCCGACGAAGCGACAGGAGCCGTTCGCGCGGGCAGAGCCGACCTCGCCGTGCTCATGCAGGGGTGCACCATGCGGCACATCGAGCGAGTCGCCCGCGCTGGGGAAACGATGCCGCAGAAGTCCACTTACTTCTACCCGAAGCTGCCGACCGGGCTCGTGCTTCGACGGATCGACGACGCCGGATCGTGACGGCTGGCAGCGCCGTCATCGCCGCCGCTTCGACAAGCCCACCTTCGCCTCCTCAATCGCCGCCCGGTTCCGCTCGACGCTCAGCGTGCCACGGCTCGCAGCACCGGCTGGGTAGTAACGCTGTCCGTACATCGGATAACACTCGCTCCGCAGATGAGCCAGCATCTGGTGTCCCTGGCGCACCTGCCGTTCGTGTCGCAGTGCCGTGATGTCAACTGGCGCGACCACGATCGCTTCGCCGGATCCCGGTTCCGCCTGAGCCAGCAGACGACCCTCGAAGTCGACGATCATGCTGCCTCCGGGCCACGAGAACGGCGGATAGTGCCTCAACGCCGCTCCCTGGTTCGCCGCTACGACGTAGGCGGTGTTCTCGAGCGCCCGGCAGCGGTTGACGACCGTCCACCAGTCCATAGGCGGCGTCGCGCCCCATGGATCCATGTATGCGGAAACGCGGATCAGGACCTCGGCGCCGTTGGCGGCGAGTTGGCGTATAGCTTCCGGGAACAGCCAGTCGTAGCAGATCGCCGCGCCGATTCTGCCGATGGGTGTGTCGGCGACTGGAAAGATGGGATCGTCGAAGTCCGATATGTCGTGGGGACTGGCGTGCACCTCCCACGGAATCCACGGATTCACCTTGCGGTACTTGTACAAGATGCCCTCGGGACCGATCAGGCAGGTCGTGTTCAGCACGACGTCGGTCCAGCGATCCGTCCGCTCCAGGAACGTCCCGGTCTGGATGTAGATGTCGTACTCCCGCGCCAGCGCGACATACCGTTCCGTGTGCTCGTTGGGAATGGTCACCGCGAGCTTGTCGAGCAGTTCCGACACGGTCGCATAGATGGGCGCGGCGTGACCGAATTCCGGGAACGCGACCAGGCGCACCGGCAGGAACGGCGAGTAGCCTTCGACTGCCATCCGCACCATGTCCACCATGCGCGACGTGTTCCTCGCGATGTCGGACCGATGCTCCGGGTTCGGCTGGTCGACCTGGCACGCTGCCGCTGCGTAACGGATCGGCTCCAACAGCGATCTCCTGCCGCGAATGGCTCCACAATGTCGCCGTCGTTGCGGCGTACCGGCGGCGCGGATACACTGCATTCTAGCATCGCGGGGGACCGTCCACGAGCCGGTGCTGGAGCCGTAGCCGCTGAATGCCTCTTCGGGGACACAACATGCCGAACTACGCCACCGATCCGCATCGAGTTCTCTGGCTCTCGCCCGGAACCGTCGCCGTCGAGCCGTTCGAACCGAGGGAGCCCGGCGACGGCGAAGTGCTCGTCCGGTCGGAAGTCAGCCTCATCAGCCCCGGCACTGAGCGCGCATTTCTGCTCTCGCTCGACAACGCCAAGGGCACGTTTCCCTCGACCGGCGGATATAGCCTCGTAGGAACCGTCATCGCCCAAGGGAAGGGCGTAACGAAGCCTGCAGTCGGCGCTCGGATCGTGTGTGCATCGTCGCATGCGAGCCACGCGACGGTCCGCGCGGAGCGATGCGTCGAAGTGCCGTCGGAGCTTCCATCGGAGACCGCCGCCTTCTTCAACCTGATGGCGATTGCGATGCAAGGCATCCGCAAGGCGCGGATCGAGATCGGCGAATCGGTTGTCGTGTTCGGAGCCGGGCTCATCGGTCAGTGCGCCATGCAACTCGCGCGCGCCTCAGGAGCGACGCCGGTCGTCGCGCTCGACCTCGATGCGGGTCGGCGCGAACACGCGGCGCACGTCAGCGCCGACATCGCGATGGACCCCAAGGCAGACGGCTTCGAGTCCTCGCTGCTCGACCGCGTGCGGTCGTCCGCCAATCCGCCTAATGGCGCGCCACAGGTCGTGATCGAGGCGACGGGCTATCCCGATGCCATCCTCGGCGCGATGTCCGTCGCCGGTTGGATGGCTCGTGTCGTGCTCCTCGGCAGCACGCGAGGCGAGACCGAGCGCGTCAACTTCTACCGCGACGTGCACAAGAAGGGGCTCGTTCTTCTGGGAGCCCACGCCTCGAGCATTCCGGGCTCCGAATCTCATCCCGGACACTGGACCTGGGTCGCGAACGTGCAGCTCATTCTGCGTCTGCTCGCGGCGGGTCGGCTGAACGTCACCGATCTCATCACCGACCGCGTGGCGGCGGAAAACGCTCCATCGGTCTACGCGAAGATCGCCGCATGGCAGCCGTCCGTGCTCGGAGCGATCCTAAACTGGGCGTGATGCTCCCGGCACACGATCCATGGGTCGGCATCGTGCCGCAATCGTGGCTTGGCTTCCTGTTGGGCGGGTGCCCGCGATGTCGCTAGCCTGGCGACCGTGATCGTGGGGGAACTCATACGCGGCGACGCCGCCTTCCTTGCTGCCGTCGGCGCGATTCTCTTCATCGCCGCCTGCCTGCAGGGAATGAGCGGGTTCGGATTCGGCATGGTCGCGATGAGCCTGCTGCCGTTCGTCATCAGCGCCCGGACGGCGAGCGTCGTCGTTGCGTTCATGGCGCTGTCGAACACGCTCTACCTCGCCTGGCGCGTGCGGCGCACCATCGACTTCAAGCTGGTGTCCCATCTTCTCATCGGTTCTGCTGTCGGCGTTCCCATCGGGGTCTACGCGCTGCGAGTAATGCCGGACGACATGCTGAAGCGGCTGATCGGGCTGTCGATCCTTGGGTACTGCATCTACCTCATGGTGCGGAAGTTCCGCCGCCGACCCCCAGGACCCGGTCTATCGTTGCGCTGGCGCGTTCCTGTGGGCTTGACGGCTGGCATGCTCGGAGGCGCGGTCAACGTCGGCGGACCCCCGGTCATCCTGTACCTCTACAGCCAGCCCTGGGACCGTGAGCTGATCCGAGCGACGCTGATCGCCTACTTCGTCCTGACGACCATCCTGAAGGTCGCGTTCGTCTCCGTCGGCGGGCTGGTAACGCGCGACATGGCGGTCTACGCTTTGGGGTTCCCGGTCATCTGGGCAGGCGGCGGACTGGGGCTCTGGTTGGGAAGACGGCTCCGCCAGTCCCATTTCGATCTGTTCATCGCGGGCTCGCTCGCCCTCCTGGGCGCTCTGCTTCTGATCGGCGGGTGACGATGGTCGCGTCGGTGCATCGGTTCCTTCGGGGCGTGTGGAGCATCGTCGTCAAGGAGCTGATCCAGGCTCGCCGCGATCCGTCCATGTTCCCGCTCATCTTCGTCGCCCCGCTCGTGCAGCTCGCGCTGTTCGGCTACGCGGTCGCGACGAACATCCGTCACATCCCGACCGCGATCATGGACGAGGATCGCACCGCGCAAAGCCGGGCGTTCGTCGGACGATTCGGCAGTTCCGGCTACTTCAGCCTGCTCTACTTCGCCGACTCGGAGCGCGAACTCGAGGAACTGATCCAGTCGGGCAAAGCCGAGATCGCCATCCGCGTCCCGCGCGGGTTCGCCCGCGCTGCGAAGCGGCGCGAGAGCGCGTCCGTCCAGATGATCCTCGACGGCAGCGACTCGAACACGACGGCAATCGCCCTAGGTTACGCCGTCAGCATCGCCCGCGAGCACTCGGCGGAAGTCGCGGCGGAATGGCTGCGGGGAACCCGGCTCCAGCTTCCGGCAATCGACCTGCGGGCTCGCGCCTGGTACAACGAAGACCTCGACAACGTGAACTTCGTCGTGCCCGGCATCATCTGCACGATCCTAAGCCTCGTGACGACGGTGCTGACGGCGCAGGCGGTCGTTCGAGAGCGCGAACGCGGCACGATGGAGCAGTTGATCGTCTCGCCGATCTCGCGGACGCAGTTCATCGTCGGCAAGCTCGTGCCCTTCATGATCATCGGCTACATCGATGTTTTCCTGATCCTGACCGTCGGAACGTTCTGGTTCGGCGTGCCGTTCCGAGGCAGTGTCGTTCTGCTGTATGCCCTCGCGTTCGTGTTCCTGTTGAGCACGTTGGGAACCGGCTTGCTCATCTCGACGGTCGCGAACACGCAGGGACAGGCGAGCCTCGCCGCGAACTTCCTGCTGACGCCCTGGTTCCTGCTGTCCGGGTTCGTCTTCCCGATCGAAAACATGCCGACGGTCATCCAATGGGCGACCTATCTCATCCCGCTTCGATACTTCCTCGTCGTCATCCGGGGTATCATGCTCAAGGGCTTGGGGCTGGTGGACCTGTGGCAGCAGGTGCTTCCCCTCGCCGCGCTGGGCGTCTCGATACTCGGCGTGTCCGTGATGCGATTGCAGAAGCGTCTCGGTTGACGAGCCAGAACCGGAGGAGCGCATCCTTGGCGACCGCAACGCTGCGACTCAAGCGCGACCGCGACAAGCCGGTACGGCATCGTCACCCGTGGGTGTTCAGCGGCGGCGTCATGCGAATCGAAGGAACTGCCGCCCCGGGCGATGTCGTGAACGTCGTCGCGGACAACAGCGAATGGCTCGCGTACGCGTCGGTGAACCCGGATGCGAACCTGACCGCCCGCGTGCTCTCCTGGTCGAGAGCCGAACCCATCGACGATGGTTGGCTTGCAGCGCGGATCACGGCATCGATCCAGCACCGACGCGACATGGGCTACCTGGCCGAGGGCGGCGCGTGTCGGCTCGTGTTCGGCGAGTCGGACGGGCTCCCCGGGCTGGTCGTCGACGACTATGCCGGTTCGCTGGTGATGTCGATCCTGACGCCCTTCATGGAGCGCCGTCGCTCGGAGATCGTCGAAGCGCTTGTCCACGAGCTGAGTCCCGGTCGTATCAGCGAACGAAGCACCGACGACACGCGCGAGCGAGAAGGGCTGGAGCCCGTGTCGAGCACACTCGTCGGGAGCCCGGCAGACGGTCCCGTCACCTTCATGGAAGGCGAGTGCGCCTTCGTCGCCGACATCGGCTCCGGGCAGAAGACCGGCTTCTACCTCGATCAGCGGGTGAACCGCGAGCGCGTTGCCGAGTATGCGTCCGGGCGCGACGTGCTGAACCTGTTCTCCTACACGGGTTCGTTCGGCATCGCCGCGCTGCGAGCCGGGGCGTCCCACGTGACGAACGTGGACACGTCGGCGGAAGCCCTCGCCGTCGGGGAACGCATGGCTCGCGACAACGCCGTGGACGGTCGATGGGAATCGCTCGAAGGCAACGCCTTCAAGGTGCTGCGGGACTACCGCGACGAGGGGCGCCGGTTCGGAATGATCGTCATCGACCCGCCGAAGTTCGCGAGCACGCGAGCCCATGTCGAGGGCGCATGCCGAGGGTACAAGGACCTGAGCCTGCTCGGAATGAAGCTGCTGGAGCCCGGCGGAATCCTCGCAACGTTCTCGTGCTCCGGCATGGTGACGCCCCAGCTTTTCCGACAGGTGGTGGCGGCAGCAGCGATGGACTGCGGGCGCGACACGGTTCTCCTCGAGAAGCTGACCCAGCCACCCGACCATCCGATTCTGATGACCTTCCCCGAGTCCGAGTACCTCAAGGGCTTCATCATCCAGGCTCCCTAGTGGTCAGTGACTGTAATAGATAGGCTTATCGCTGTCGTTCCTCTGTCGAGGAGGACGATCCATCGGACGACATCGCACCTGCGTGGTATCGCTCGATCAGGCAGAACGGCAACGGCTGGAGTCGCTGACCAAGCAGGGACGGGAATCGGCGCAGGTGATTCGTCGCGCTCACACGTTCTTGCAGGCGTCGGAAGGGCGCATGAACCGTGAGATCGCCGAAACGTTCCGTGTCAGCGAACAGACGGTGATCAACACGACCAAATCAACACGACCAAGACGTATGCGACGGAGGGCTTGGACGCGGCCCTGTATGACTCGCCTCGCCCGGGGCGGCGCGGAAGTTGGACGGACGCGCCGAAGCGGAGTTGACGCTGTTGGCGTGCAGCGCGCCGCCGGATGGGTGGGCGAGGGCTACGACGGCGTCCACATCTTCGCGCCCGACGGCACGCTCATCGGCAGAATCCACCTGCCCGAGGCATGCGCTAACCTCTGCTTCGGTGGCGTCAAGCGGAACCGGCTCTTCATAGCGGCGAGCCAGTCGCTATACGCCGTGTATGTCGAGACGCAGGGGGCTACGGCTCCCTGAGCGTCGCCCCATCCGAGTTGGATTCCTGCAGCGACGAGCGACGCTGGGATCCCATCGACTGCTGCGCTTGGCACGCGTTGTGCTTCCGTTTCCAGGCCGTGGCACTCGTGGGCAGCGAACACGCTGACAGGGGCTTGGTCCAGCCGACGGCCGACAGCTGGGCGTTCCCGACCCATTTCGGGCGCTGCCGTCCCGCCGATGCACGCCGCCGGGCTGGTAGCCCCTAAGACAGCCTTGACAGCCAGTCCACGGCTTCGTGGAGGCCGATATGGGCATTCGGATGCTGAACGGGGCTGCTGTAATCGGTTTCGTGCTGCTTCTGCCTGCGTGTGCATGTCTCCGAAGTACGACCGTCGAACAATCCGCGCTCACACGAGCAGAGATCGTCGCCAAGATTGACCAACGCGCGGCAAACTGGTTTAGGGAGCATCCAGGGGAGAGCCACCCCGTTACTGTTCGCCTGTTCCATGACCCGGACACAGCGCCTATGGTGTACTCCCCGGCGTACCGGCAGGCCGAACTGGAATGCCGCGCGCTGTCGGGTCGGATGCGAGCATTCAGGGGGGCTGTCGGGCAGCCCTACCAGCATCCAGACATCGAGGTGCGCAGAGCCTATCACGCACTGGAAGTCGAGCTTGAAGGCGCAATCGCCCTCCTCTATCGTGCGCTGGACGAATCGCAGGTACGACAGAGGCAGAACCTCAGCGAGCTCAGAAGCCAGGCGTGGGCAGAGATCGAGCGACAGCTTCTGCGGTACGATGGGGTCCGGGTGTACGGTCCGGTACCGTACTCGCTCGTGGTATCCAGCGCCGCGCACCTGGATGCCATCGCTTCGTCACTTGATGTGCGGTACGTCAGCCTGACGGTCGTGCGGAAGCGGGAAACCGACCATGAGTAGCAGGCGCGTAGCCGTGGCGGCCCCTCTCGGGAGGCATTGCCCGCGGCTCAGGGCGAGTGACATGGCGACAGCGGCAAGGCAGGCCGCCTGCGGCGACGGGACGCCGCGCGATGCGCCTCGTCCGACAGCAACACGCCTCCGGTGTAGGGCTGGCCACACGGTCACGGCGGCCGTGTTGGCAGCTAGCCTTCTCGCCGGCGTCACGCTTGTGACCGGCTGTGCCTGCCTTCCGACTGCGCTGGGCGGGGTTCCCACAGCCGAGCGGCCAATGCCAGCCAAGATCGCCCGCAAGATCGATCCCGAAGCGCTGCAGTGGTTCCAGGAGCATCCCGGTGATCTCCGAGGAGTCGATATCCTGCTGGCGTTCGACTACAGCTCCGTGCCTCGCGAGTACCCGCCCGAGTGGGAGGAGCTCGAGAAGCAGAGCGCCCCGATCCGTGCCCGGATGAAGGAGCTCCAAGCCGTTCCCGGCGCCCCGTTCAACACGCCGCCCGGGTCACCCGAAAGGATGGAATACGCTCGTCTTTTCGCCGAGAGCCAGAGGTTGGCATCCGAGCGGGTGCGTATTGACCGGGAGGTACGCGATAGGCAGCAGCGGCGGTGGATGGAACTGACGGATCCCATCTGGGAGCGTGTCATTGAGCAGCTCAGGCGGATTGACGGCGTCACCGTCCACGTGTACCCGCGCAGTGAGCACATTGTTGGTGAGGTTCACGTCTCCGTCGCCGCGAGGACTGTGACGGGCCTTTATACCATCGCGTCGATCTCTGAAGTCGGGTACGTCCGGCTGTCGGTTGTCACGAGCACGTTTCTGAACGTGAGCAGCGTCGTCATCGGCGCCCAGGCGGTGCACGCCATGGTTCCGCCGAACAAGGGCGACGGCGTTCGCGTCGCCGTGTTGGACACCGGGATCCATGCCAGCGAGGCTCAACCCCATCCGCAGATGGCGCCGATCGACCTGGGATTGAGAGCCGTCTTCGTTGATCCTGGTTTCATGGTACCCCCGGAGAACGGCTACTGGGATGCCTTCAACCATGGTACGGCTGTGGCTGGCGTCATCAGGAACTCCCACCCACTGTACGTCGCGATCGCGCCCAACTGCACCCTGGTCAATGCCAAATGCGCCAACAGATACGGCCTGGGCGACATACGTTGGACACGGGACGCCGCGCGATGGGCGATCACGGAGCCGGAAATCCAGTCGAAGGTTGTGAACAACAGCCAAGGGGAAACGCTCGTCCCTGCAACAGGCGACACTGTGTACGAGAAATGGTTGGACTGGCGTCTGACCCAGAGCCCGGACGTCGTGTGGGCTCAAGGCGCAGGCAACAACACGAATGCGCCAGTCCGATCTCCGGGCGGCGCCTACAACTGCATCACCGTCAATACGTTCGACGACCATGGAACAGTGGCCGTAGGCGACGACACGTGGCACGACGGCGTTTCCGGGCCCGACGACGGCAGTTTCAGGAAGCCCGATCTCAGTGCGCCCGGGTGGAACATCACGACGGCTCGTGTGTTCAGCGAGAACTCCGGCACGACCCTTGTCAACGACTGGACGTCCGAGGCCGTCGGCACAGGGACCAGCATCGCGACTCCTCATGTCGCGGCAACGGCCGCCCTCGTCAAGCGTGCGTTGCCTGCTGCGTCCGGGTTAGTCACCAAAGCCATCATCGTCCATTCCGTCGATCCGCCGAGATCGCGTGCTCTCCATCCGACACAGTTCGGACTGGGATTGCGGCGGCTTGGACCGTGGAGTCCTCAGTGGGGTTGGGGAGAAGTGAACGCTCTGCGAGCGGTTGAGACCGCGCAGGCATCATCGACATACATCCGGCAGTTCGATTTGGCGGAAAGCGATGCGCGCACCTTTGATCTCCAGAACATCGTGTCACCCGCGCAAGCCACCGTGACGGTCTGCTGGATGCGGCACGTCGAGGACGAGGAACCGACCCCAGTTGTCGTGCCCTTCAGCCATGTGAACCTCGAGGTGGTCGACGGCGGCACCACCGTCGCAGGCGATACATCACATGGCAAGAACTCGGTCAAGAAGCTGTACTTCGCCGTCGATCCAGGAAAGACGTATACCGTACGCGTGAGCCGCCTCTCCACGGATCCGCCTGGAGTGGCGACGGAAACCATCGTGCTCGTATCAAGCCACGATCTGAGCAGCGTCTAGAGCCATGGTGACATTGCCGCGTTGTACGCGGATCACTGCGCCTTCATCCGGCCCCACAGCGCGGCGAGTTTCCCAGTGGGACGCACGGCGAGCGTCTTCTGACCGCTCATGGCTGCGAGGACCTCCTTCTCGGTCAGCGCGTGGCTGTAGACGGCGGCTTCGTCGAGCGATCCCATCGTGGGACCTCCGCCGCCCGGGGGCTGCGAACCGATGAAGAACGGGCAGTCGCACGTGTTCGGCTTGCCTGCCGCCGGGACCTGCTTCGTCATGACGCCGTCGATATACGCGGTCAGGTTCTTCTGGTCGTACGTCCCGACGAGGTGATGCCACTTGTCATCGACGACATCGCCGCCCTGTGTCTGGACATCGTTCGCGCCGGATGTGTAGCCGAACGTCATGATCGTCGGCAGAACCCACATCGAGTAGTTGCGGTTGGGCCAGCCCTCCTTGCCCATGACCATCTGGTAGGTTCCCGTCGCGCCCTTGATCTTGACCCAGACGGACATCGACCACTGCATCAGGCTCAGCTTGTCGGAGTGCTTCACGTTCGCTCTGCCGCCGGAGAACGCGAGCCCTTTCCCGAACTTGCCGTCCGTCCAGTCCGCCTTGCCTTCGATGACGCCGTCGAAGCCATTGCCCGTGCCGTCCTTGGCGTCCTGACCCTTCCCTTCGTCCAAGAGCCACATCGCGACGAGCTCTCCCCGCGCGATGGGCGCGACGAGAAGCCCTAGCGCCGCGAGACACCCGATCAACTTCGTCCGTGACATGCCGGTTCTCTCCTTCCGATGTGTCTGCGTGTCAGCGCGACCCGACGCGCAGCGTCAGCCGCGTCAGCGAACAGGGCGGGAACACGTGGTCGAGTGTCCCGTCCTCGAACGATGCTTGTGTGTCGGCAACGACGACGTTCTGTGTCTCGTTCCATCGGTTCGTCGCCATGTAGCCGTCGCCCGTGAGTCGGGTGACGTCGACCACCGGCTCGACATCGGCTCCTGCGACCGTCACGAGCGCTCGGATCGCGGAAACGGGATGTCGGTTCACGACGAAGAGCGAGTACGAGTCGCCCTCCTCGTCCGCGAGCGCCATCACGTCGAGATAGGGCACGTTCTCGCGCTTCCCCAGCCATTGCCCGTCGTTGGTGAACATGTCGCACTCGACCCGGACGCCCAGCGGCACGGTTCCCGCCTGCGCGCCGTATAGGCGCGTCGTCCACCACACGGGCGTCGTATAGACGATACTGCGTTCCTTGCGGAGCCCGCCGCCGTGGTTCAGCATCGCCGAATGCGTCACGAGTTCGACGATGCCGCTGCGGATGCACGCGTGAAGGATGCCAGCCGTCCAAAGCGCATCCGTCAGCGAGGCGTTGTTCGGTAGCGTCGGCTTATTCGTGAACACCTGGAGCTCCGTCACGGCGAGGACGGGCTCCAGTCCGGCATCGACCATCGGCTTGGCGAGCGAGTGGAGGTAGTCCGCGTAGCCCTCGGCGTGCGCCATGAACTCCAGGAACACCGCGCGCGGATCGGCGTCCGCCGGGATGTGGCTGCCCGGCAGCGAGTGCACCGAGATGGATCGCACGGTCGAACCGGCTCGTTCGACGAGCGTCCGGTTCCACGCTTGGGTATCTCCGTTGGCGACGATGAGGATGTCGGGATCGGCGGCGAGCATCGCATCGCGGAACCGCAGGTAGCGCTCCGCGTAGCCCTCGGCGTTCGTGTGCCCGATCTGCCAGCCGCCATAGAGCTCGTTGCCGATCTCCCAGTAGCGCACGTTGTAGGGCTCGGCGTGTCCGTTCCTGGCGCGGAGGCTGCCCATCGGCGTTTCCGTGCTGCCGTTGCAGTATTCGACCCAACGCCGGGCTTCGTCGGGCGTTCCGTTGCCTGCGTTGTTGCAGATAAGGGGCTCGCAACCGACCAACTCGCACAGACGGAGCCACTCATCCGTCCCGACGTGGTTGAACTCGACTTCGTGCCACGCGGGATTCGCCAGCGAAGGACGCGCATCCAGATCGCCAACGCCGTCCTCCCAGTGGTACCCGCTGACGAAGTTGCCGCCCGGGAAGCGGAGCATCGGGAGCTTCGCGTCGCGCATCATGGCGACGACTTCGGGCTCCCATCCTTCGATGTGGTCCGTCGGGAAGAGGACGATGCGTCGGAGCTCGAAGGTCGCCGTTCCGGCGAGCTCGATGGCGAGAACCGTCGGGTCGCCTGGCTCGAAGTCGCCTGCGACCGTCAGGCGCGCTGTCGCCGATCCCCACTCGCGATCGATGTCAACAGTCGTCTCGGCGACCGTCTCGCCCGTGGTGCGGAGCACGCGCACGACTGCTGTGGTCGCGGACGATGCTCTGGCGACAAGCGTCAGGTCGAACATGCGCACGCGGTGCAGCGGAGCCCAGATGCCCGTGGAGAGCCTGCCGTCGCCGGGTCCGACGCGCACTTGCTGGATGTCCTGGACACCGTCGCGCGCGTGACGGCACGTGACGTCGCCGTCCGCTAACCAGAACGCCGCGACGCCGCGCTGAGCGGATTCCGCGAGTCCTGCCAGACCGAACTGGCTCGACGCGGCTTCGAGCCGTCGGTTCAGGTTCTCGGCGTTCTGCCACCGGCTCGAAGGGACGAACTCCGGGTTGACGACGATCTGCGCCCACATCCCCTGGTAGACGTTCCTGCCGAGGTGTTCGGTGAACTTCCCGAACAGGTTGCGGGAGATGGCGGGCTTGCGTTCGGACGGATCGATCTCGATGCGGACTGTTGTCGGCGCTGCCGCCGCAACGGCGAACGCGGCGAAGGGGAGCATGACGCGCTCCTCTCGTTGGGGACGACTCGGAGCAGTGGGCTCCGCTCAAGTGGCTAGATTCCGCGCGACTTTTTGGATCGCCGCGCCGACATCCTCGATGTCGCCCTCCGACATGTCCTCGTGCAAGCCGAAGATGGCGACGGTCTTCAGCGCCTGGACGGCTCCCGGCACCAGGTCGCGCGTGTACTCGTAGTTGCGGCTGGTCACGTGGCACGAGAACGGGCACTGGCTCTTGCCGTAGGTGATCTTCTTGGCGAGGAAGTCGCCGCGCAGGTAGATCGGGTCGCCGATGTAGTGCGGGCCGACGGGAACGCCCTCGGCGCGGACTGCTTCGCAGAACCTGCCCGGGTCGTGGCCCGTGATGTGGAACACGTAGTTCCACCACGAAACCTCGTAGTCATCGGAGATGGGCAACACCGTGATGCCCGGCGCATCGGCGATGAGCTCAGAGAGTATCCTGCCCAGCCGGTGGCGCTTCTCGACGACCTGCCGGACGCGCGCCAACTGCGCGACGGCGACAGCCGCCGTGAGCTCGTTCATACGGTAGTTCGGGGCGAGGAAGGCGTGATCCCGTTCGCCCATGTAGCGGTAGTCCCAGCCTTTGTCAGAGAAGAGCTTCATCCGGTAGTAGGTGGCTTGGTCGTCGGTGCTGCAGATGCCGCCGTCGCCGGTGGTCATGTGCTTCGACTGCTGGAGGCTGAAGCAGCCGATGTCGCCGAACGTGCCGACGTATTTGCCCTTGTAGCGCGTCGCATGCGTCTGGCTGCAGTCCTCGATGAGTGTCACGTTGTGGCGTCGGGCTATCTCGACGACCTTCTCGATCTCGCACGGGCGGCCGAAGAGGTGGACGAGGATGATCGCCCGCGTCCGATCCGTGATGTTCGCCTCGATGGACTCCGGCGTCATGTTCATCGTGATCGGATCGACGTCGGCGAACACAGGGATCGCGTTCTGCTGGAGGATCGGCATGACGCTGCCGGGGTCGGTGATGGGAGCCGTGATGATCTCGTCGCCAGGGTCGGGGTTCACCGCTCCGACGGCGATGTGGATCGCCGCCGTGCCGCTCGTACAGGTCTGCGCGTAGCCGGACCCCATGAACTGGGCGAACTCCGTCTCCAGACGCGGCACAAAGTTGCCCGACTTTCCGAACAGGTTCTGGCTGCGGATCGCCTCGAGGACGAGCTCCTCCTCGCGCGCTCCGAAGGGACGGCGCGGCGGGAACGGAGTCGTCCGAATCGGCGTTCCCCCGGCGATGGCGAGCGCTTCAGACATCCCGCGTCCCCCTATCCGACGAGCGACCGCAGCAACGCGACCCCGCCTCGGATGTCCTCGATCTGCTTGTCGCCGGATATCTCCCGCTCAATGGTGATGTAGCCGTCGTAGCCGATCTCCTTGAGCTTGGCGACGAAGCGATCCATCCCGACGTCGCCTTCGCCCAGCGGCGTTTCCACGCCCCATGTCACGCCGGGCTTGTCCGACCATTTGCCGTCCTTGGCATGGACGCTTGCGATGTAGTCCTTGAGGACTCCCAGAGCCTCGATAGGCTCCCCGCAGCCGTAGAGGATCATGTTCGCCGGATCGAAGTTGACGCGCACGTTGGCGCGCTTGAGGTCCTTGAGGAATCCGAGGAGCGTCTCAGCTGGCTCCTGTCCGGTTTCGAGCGAGAACACTTGCCCGTTCACCGCGCAGTAGTCGGCGATGCGCTGGATCGTCGCGAGGATCTCCTTGTAGGCGGGGTCCTTTGTGTCTTCAGGCACGAAGCCGATGTGCGCCGCAACGGCGTCGACACCGAGCCCCTTGGCGAACTCGGACACGGCGAACGTCTTCTGAACGCGTTCTTCGCGCGTATCAGCCGGCACGTAGCCGACAGTCCTCTGGACGGTCGGGATGTCCGCGTAGCTCTCGCCGGCGAATCCGCAGAACACGGTCGTGATCGTGATGCCGGACTCCCGGATCGCGTCGCGCAGTTCCTCGAAGCGCGTTCCGCCGAGGTACTCCTCGGGCGGGCAGCCCATTTGCGCGTTCGTCACGCCGACCGCTTTGACCTTTTCCAGACTCTCAGCCGGGTCGTCGCCGACGCCGAGCATGATGCCGATCTCCATGGGCTTCTCAGGTTTCATCGCGTTCTCCTAGAGCAGTTCGGGGTTGTTGCTGCAGATGCCGTAGATTGGCTTGCGGATCAGTTCGCGGATCTCGTCGGGACGTTCCTCGTGCCAGAGGACGACTTCGAGCCCTGCCTCGTGGGCGCGACGCATCACGTCGTCGGTCAGGAGCGTGTGCGGCTGCGGATGCCGCTCCCAGCAGAAGTGGATGCAGTCCGCCTTCGCCTCCCGCGCCAACAGCAGGAAATCCTCTTCCCAGCTTCCCGTCAAGACCGACGTCTCGATCTCCGGCGCGTGTTCCTTGACGCGTCGCACCTTGGCAGCATCGAACGAGCAGAGAATGACGCGATCCACGCACCTCTTGCCGCGCACCAGATCCGCCGTTGGGATGGCGGATCCCTCGCCCTTGAGCTCGATGCACAGCACGGCTTCGCGGGCGAACCCGTCGATGACCTCGGCAAGCGTTGGGATCGGTTCGCCCTCGCCAGCGTCGAGTCGACGGAGCTCGTTGCTCGCCATCTCGGCGACGGCTCCGGTTCCGTCTGTCGTCTTGTCGACATAGGCGTCGTGGATGACGACGAGCTCGCCGTCCTTCGACACATGGACGTCGAGTTCGATGGCGTCGGCGCCCAGTTCTAACGCCCTTCGGAACGCTCTCAGCGTGTTCTCGGGTTCGTGCGCAGAGGCTCCGCGATGCGCGATCTTGAGGTAGCCTGCGGCGGGCTGCTTCCGCGTGATCGTCATGCCAACATCGCCCACCGTGACATGTCGACTCGACCCTCGAAGGGCTTGCCTGCGAAGTAGTTCTCGATCGCCGCCGTTGTGAGCTCCCCGATCTTGAAGTAACCGTAGTATCCCGCTCCGGAGACGTGCGGCGTGATGAACACATTCGTCAGCGAGCGCAGCGGATGGTCGGGCGGCAGAGGCTCTGGCGTCGTCACGTCGAGCACGACCTGGATGCGCCCGGATCGGGCGACGTGGTAGAGAGCCTCGTGGTCCACGACCGACCCGCGCGACGTGTTGACGAATACGGCTCCGTCGCGAAGGTGCGCAAGCTCGCGCGCCCCGACCATGCGGTCCGTCTCCGGGATCGACGGCGCGTGAACCGTCAGGAAGTCGGCACGCGCGAAGAGGTCCTCCAGCACCTGCACGAGCTCGACGCCGAGGACCCCCGCATCGTACTCGCTCAACAGCGGGTCGTACAGGATGATCTCCACGCCGAATGGGCGAAGCAGTTCGATCAGCTCGCGAGCGACGGTGCTCGCCGAGACGATGCCGACCGTGCTGCCCCGCAGGTACTGACCGTTGCTTGGAACCTCCGATTTGCTCCATCCTCCGCTACGGATGGTGCTCATGTGGTCGAACCAGCGGCGGCTCGCCATAATCATGTAGCCAACGGTCGCCTCGGACACGTTGTACGCGATAGCGCGGTTGGCGCTGAACACGGCGATGTCGCGAGCCATGATCGAGTCGGCGACGTCGTTGAGCATGCCGCGCACCGATCCCGCAGAATGGGCGATCAAACGCAGCCGGTCTGCGCGCGCCATCGCATCTTGGGTGATCCGGGGGGCTCCCCAGCCCGTCAGGAGCGCATCGTACCCGGCGATCTCGTTCGCCAACTGCTCGGACGTGTAGTTCCGTTCCGACGAATTGGCGTGCACATCGAAGTGGGTCTGGAGGCGTGTGTAGTCCTCAGGTCGGAAGACCTTGCGCGTGTGGCTCGGCGTGCAGACGTACAGAATGCGTGGGACGGTGCGTTCCATGCGTAACTCCACTCGGCGGCGAAGGAGCGGCGGAGCGCCACGGGGCTATCTTACCAGCGTGACCCCGTCGCGCAACAGGGAACGCACCAGCATGCCGGCAGCACACAGGTGACGCACGAATGAACAACACACCCACCCAGGAACTGACGTCCGCGCTCGCAGCCATGTGGGAGCGCCGGTCCGCGCGAGTGCTGCCGATCGGTGCGCACGCCATGGGGGAGACATGGCGCGTCGAGTTTCGGGACGGTCAGACGCCCGCAATCGCGGTTCTGAAGCGCGTTCCTGAGGACGTCGCAGGAACCGATATCCTCGCCCGCGTGCGGCTGATCGAGCGTCTGTGCGAGGCGGGAGTGTCCGAGCTGCGCGTCGTCCCGACCGTCTACGGCACGCGATCGGCTTTGATGGACGACGGGCGAATCTATCTGCTGTTCGACTGGATCGACGGCGACGAGTTCAACGCGAACCATCCCAATGCGTTCACGGAGGCCGGCGCGTACATGGCGGAGTTCCACCGCGCGGTCGCCCAGTATGACGATCCGCTGTTTCCGCGACCGAAGGGCGGCATTTCCGAGCTGTGGCGCGGCGAGATTCTCCGCCGGGCGGAACTGCTCGTCGATTCGCCATGTCCGACGCGATGGCTCGATCGGCTCGAACAAACCCTCCACATGGCGCATCCGCCGAGCGCCGAGCTTCCGACATGCGTGGTGCACGGCGACTTTCGGGCGCAGAACCTGCGGTTCCGCCACGGTAGAGCCCGAGCGCTGCTCGACCTCGATGGAGCCCACATCGGGACGCGGATCGCCGACCTCACTTACACGCTGCTGTTCTACGCGTCGGTCTACCGGGGCGGGCCCATGTCGGCGCAAGAGACCGAGGAGATTCTTCGGGCGTACACGCGGGGCAATCCGCTGACGGAAGGCGAGCGCGAGTCGCTTCCAGCATGGCTCCATCTCGCTCTTTGGCGTGGCGTCAGCCTGTGGCTCCAGCTCCACTTCGTCGATGGATTCCCTGAGCGCACGCTGTCCTGGGCGCGTCTGTTCGGGGACGACCTTTCGTGGTTTGACGCCCGCGTACAGCAGGTGCGGGAGTGGGTGAGGAGTCCGTCGTAACGCTGGAATGCGTGAGCGCTGCTGAGCCGAAACGATAGGGGCGACTCGACGAGTCGCCCCTATCTGCGGGATTGACCCTCGACGTGGGCTACTTGTAGATGACCATCCGGCGCGTCCCGCGGAAGGAGCCCGCGCGGAGCTCGTAGAAGTAGACCCCGCTAGCGACGCGCTCCCCGAGCTCGTTCCGACCGTCCCAGTACGTCGCACCAGTCCGCGACGTGTAGTAGCCCGCCTCGCGATAGCCCAGATCGAGCTTGCGGACCAGAGCTCCCGACACGTCGTAGATGTTCACCGTGACGACGGAGCTTTCCTTGAGCTCGAAGGGAATCCACGTCTCCGGGTTGAAGGGGTTGGGGTAGTTCGCCATCAGGCGGCTCCGCGACGGCGGCGTGAAGGTGTGCCTACCCGCGTCGAGACGCATCGAGCCGTCGCGGCTCAGGTCGCAACGCTCATCGCCTGATTCGACGACGATCCGGTAGCCAGCCGGAAGCGTCTGCGCCGTCCAGCGGAGCGTGCCCGCTTCCGCAAGGTTCGCTGAGAGCTCCCACGTGGCTTCGCGCTGACTCGACGGAAGGACGTTCCGCGTCATCCGCTCGATGGGGTCGTCGGTCTGGACGAAGAACTCGGAGTAGCTGCGGATCGGAGGAGCCGGAGGCAGACCCACGTCGTAGGCGTCGAAGCCCACCTGCGCCTTCAGGCTCCTTCCGAGCTCGACCGCCTTGAGCGCCCCGCTGTCCAGCGAGATCGTCAGCGGCGCGACCCAGTCCGGAGACGGAGCCGGACGCTGGACGATGGCAGGAGCCGTCGGCGCCTGACTGATCGTCACCGTCCGAGGCGTCGTCAGCTCGTTGTAGACCCAGTAGCCCCTGAATGGCACAAGATTCGCTGCCCCAGCCTTTGCCACGAAGTAGTCCGCGCCGTCGTAGCCGAAGATGGTGTTGGGCGTCGTGGTGTAAGCCGCAGCGGTCAGGCCGCCGAGCGTGACGCCGACAAGATTCCACCCCGGATACAGCATCACTTCCACGGACCGCTCCGCCGCGTGGCTGGTGTACACGGAGAACGTCGTCGCCAATGGTCCGGCAACAGGATCGCGGAAGGTGAAGTAGCCCTTCGAAACAAACGGCAGCGGATCGGGAGAGGTGAGCGTCACTAGTTCCCAGTTCGGGACAGCCAGCGACGGGTTCCACCCGTACATCGTCACGACGCCGCGGGTCGCTAGCGGTCAGTGGCTCCGGAAGGTTCCAGCGCATCGGGTCCCGCGTCCGTTCTCTCCGAGTAGACAGAGCAGATCCTGGACACGTTCGACAGCCGCCGTCGGAGCAAGAAGGCGGAGACGGTCTTCCGAGACCTCGTCCACGAGCGAATCAGCCACGAGATGGCTGCCGTACAGCTCCGTGACCTGACGAAGCGGCAGAAGGAGGCTGGTTGGAGAAGGACTTCCGCGCCACATGGAAGCGGACGTTCGCGCTCCGCGTGTAGACGCCGAGACGCTACGGCGTCACGGCGGCGGGAGGATTGCTTTCGTCCGACTCGTCGTCGGGCGTTCCCGTCGCGGCGGGTTCGCACGTCGTCCGAACGCGGCTTCGCGCCAGCTTGCCGGATGGAATCGTCCTGCTGCGCGTCGTGTGCGATCTCGCGGGCTCCTCATGGCGTTCAGAAGACGCGGGTGCGGTGATCGCGCCGAGCCCCCTCCGGCGGCGCTACTTCGTCACCTCGCCGGATAGGGCTGTGCGGCTCAGGGCGTATGCGCCCGCGCACTTCCGCATCGTGGTGCGTCCCGTGAGCTCCGCTGATCCCGCTGGCGTGGTGAACGTCCGGGTTCGTCGACTGTTCGATGGCGCTGGCGCACCGGACACGTGCGCTGGGCGGCAGGGGCTACCGGCGGTCGTCGATGGAGTGGCGGTCCAGCGCTTGGAACGCCGCTGTTCGGCGCGGAGGAAGCGCGGCGCTCTCTATCGCTCGCTCCGACGCCGACGTTCGCCCCGCTGCTCGGGATCACGACATCGGCGACCAGCGGCGATGACGAACCGAGATCGCAGCACGGTCGTGCTGTCGCTGTCCACCATGCTGACGCCCGACCGCGACTACGGAACCTTCTCGCCGTCGGAGATGGAGTTCGCTGACGAGAAGGCGCGGTTCCAGTGGTCGCCTATCGGCTCCGGGCGGACCGCGAGCGAGGGAGACGGCGCATGACGCGAGACGAACTGCTGATTCTGCTCGAACTCGCGTTCACGGACGTAGAACGACTGCTGCTGCACAGTACGTCGAACAACTGATGGCGGAACTGGCGCGCGAGCCGGAGTATCACTTCCAGATCACGTCGCTCGATGAGGGCGATTCCGACCGCCTGTCGGTGGTCTACCAGTGCATACAGATCGCGCATCGCTCCCACGAGCGGAGGCAGAAGCTGGCGGCGCAGTACGGCACGCTCATGGAGTGCCTCGCCCTGGTCTCGACTCGGGGGGAAAGAGCGCTTCATGGGCGAGTTCCTCCAGATCCTGTCGCCGGACAAGCGCGAGCACAAACGGGACGTGAGGGCGTTCCGGCGCTCCATGGGTCTCGACACGGTGACGGAGCGGTACAAGCGGCGACTGTTGCGCGAGGAGATGCTGGAGACGTTCGCCATCGGGACCGTCGGGAGCTTCACCGCGAGCGTGCTGATGACCGTCGCGCTGGACTTTGAGAACGGCGAAGCCAATGCGCGGGAGCTCCTAGCGACGGTCAAGGTAGAGCCGTTTCTGCTGGAAGCGGTTCGCGAATCGACTCGCTGGCAGAGCCGTCTCGCCGCGTTCAATGCGCTCGGGAAGATCGTCCGAGCCCTGCCGGTGGAGATGCGCTTCTCTCTGCTCGACTTCAGCACGGTTCACGTGATCACGTCGTACAGCATGGATCCGCAAGAGAACATCTGGGTGCAGTGCAGGGCGATCCAGCGCCTCGCCGAGATGCAGACGATGGACGCCGTCATCGTGATGCGGTCGAGGCTGCTCATGGACGA
>VGLH01000032.1 GCA_016866785.1 Candidatus Poribacteria bacterium | reverse complement strand
GGAGGTCGGGTTCCACGGCATCTGGATCGAAGACTGCTACGCGTCGTCGGACCTCATCTCGCTGCCGCAGTTCCGACGCTATGCCGCTCCCTACGCGGAACGTCTCGTCGCCGAGACGAATCGGCTGGGGATGAAGAGCATCTACTACTTCTGCGGGGAAGTCGCGGATCGGCTCGAAGACCTAGTGCGGATGGAGCCCCACGCGATCGCCCTCGAAGAGAGCAAGAAGGGCTTCGAGATCGACATCGCTCAGGTGGACGCCGTCGTTGGGAACCGATCGTGCCTGTTCGGGAACTACGACGCGATCCGGTTGCTGGAGACCGGTTCCCCCGAAGCCATCGCGGCGGAACACGCCCGGCAGATCGGCGTGGGTCGGCGACACGGGCGGTTCGTCACGTCGCTGGGAAGCCCCGTCACGCCTCGGACACCGGCGGCGAGAACGCGCGAGTGGGTCGAGCTGGCGCGCGCCCTCAGCGATGTCTAGTCGACTGCCCGGCGCTCCGTGGGAACTCTGCCTGCACATCGCGTCGGTCGAGATCGATTCCTCTCCGGTGTGAAAAGCTCGGTCGTACTATGGATTTGGTATTGTGCCTGGGCTCTACCGCGCGTAGGATAATTCGCATCCGCTGTGATACCGGTGTTTCAAGTATCGCAAGTCCAGGTACCTCGACAAGGAGACTGAGATGACCTTCCTGGTCACGCACGTCCACACGCACGCCACCTGCCCAGCCGTTAATAAGGAGGTCGCTGGCACGTTTGGCCGTCTCATGCAGGCTGCGCACCAGAAAGCGTGCGGTGTCGAAGTCGTGGGTTGTTGGATCGATGCGCCGGCGCATACTGCCCACATGGTCCTGAGCGCCCAGAGCGTCGCCGATGTGCAGAAGTTCCTCTGGCCCGTGCTGCGGATCGGCTCGGCGACCACCACACCGGTCGTGACCGCCGCCGAAGCCATGGCGATCGCCGAGTCCGCCGACTGACACTCACCGCCGGTCTGGCGCTGCGCGAGCATCTTCCTCGCCTTCCGCGGGGAGAATGCCTTGGTGGCCACCCACTTGCGGACTCGCGAAGGGGCTTCGCCCACTCCCAGACGTCGGCAATGAGGGGCCACAGACCGGAAGGCGTAGGGCGGGTTTGGAGCCCGCCATGGTGCGCTGCTAGTCGCTGCGCCGACGACGCGGTGGCGCCATTCGCATCGCGCTGACGGCAGCGTTCATGTCAGTTGTCCAGCCCTCGACATATGCCTCACGCGACTGGTACGCGCGCGCATGGTGAACGCCCATCGCGTGCGCCTCGTGGATCGCCTCCATCCCGACGCCGAGGTAGATGAACTCCCATGCCTCGTCGCGTTCCATGCGACCGATCATGTCGGCGATGTCTCCCTTGCTGAACCGGCGGCTCGAGTTCTCCATCCCGTCGGTGAGAATGGCGAAGATGACCGACGGCTTGTCCGCCTCGGGCAGCCCTGCATGCCGCGCGCTCACCGCCTCGATGGTCAGCCCGACGGCGTCCAGCAGCGCGGTCATCCCGTCGGGGACGTAAGTGTCCTCCGTGAACTCGGAGACCTGCGCCACCGGAACGTTCGTCGCCAGCAGCGTGTAGAGGTGGTTGAACAAGGCGATCGTCATGTTCGCCTCTCCGGGGAGCGCCTTCTGCTTCTTGAGGAATCCGTTGAAGCTCCCGATGGCGTCCGATTTGGTCGCCTCCATCGACCCGGAGCGGTCGATGACGCAGACGATCTCGATGCGGTCCTGTGGTGTGGCTTCCTTCGACATGGTGGCTCTCCTATGAGTTGGGAAGGACAGGCGACGCTGGTTCCCGGCTCGCCGCAGTACGCGGTACCGAAGTGACGGCGCATAGGCACAGTGTTGCGATCCGTCAAGTGCAGAGAACCGCACAGACGAGAGCCCTCCCGTGCGGGGCTGGCAGGCTGCGGATGCGGTCACGGACGCGCTGGGCTGCCGTCAGGCAAGCGCGTCTGCGTCCACCACTCGACCTCGTCCTTGCACGGGAACTTGGCGGCGAGCTCTTCGTTCACTTCGATTCCGAGTCCCGGACGGTCGTTAGGGTACATGTAGCCGTTCCGCACTTCGGGTGTGCCGGGGAACACCTCGTAGACGTGCTCCGGGAACCGGCACCACTCCTGAATCCCGAAGTTGGGAGCCCACAGGTCGAGATGCAGATTCGCCGCGTGTCCGACGGGCGACGTGTCGCCGGGCCCGTGCCACGCCGTCCGCACGGCGTAGAAGTTGGCGAACGCCGCGACATGCCGCGCGGGCGTCAGACCGCCCATCTGGCTCACGTGCATGCGAAGGAAGTCGATGAGCCGTCCGGCGATGAGCGGTTGCCATTCGCGCGGGTTGTTGAAGAGCTCGCCCATCGCGATGGGCGTCGCGCACTGCTGGCGGATGCTCTGGAACCATTCGAGGTCTTCGGGAGCCAGCGGGTCTTCGAGAAAGAAGAGCTTGAACCTCTCGACGTCCTTGGCGAACTGGACAGCGTCGCTGGGATGGAGCCGCTCGTGGATGTCGTGGAGCAGCTCGACGTCGTCTCCGACCTCCGTGCGGACGTGCTCGATCATGCCCAGCATACGTCGGCAGTACTCGCGCGGGTCGTAGTAGGCTCCGTCCGGCGCGCCTTCGGGCTTGGGGAGCCGCGTCGCCCTGCCGCCGTACCCGCCCATCTGGACGCGGATGTAGCGGTATCCCTGCTCCATGTACCGACGGACGTTCTCGGCGACCTGCTGCGGCGATCCGCCGTCGGCGTGTCCATAGACGGCGGCTCCCTCGCGGCACTTCCCGCCGAGGAGTTGGTAGACGGGCATTCCCGCTCGCTTGCCCTGGATGTCCCATAGCGCCTGATCCGCGCCGGAGATGGCGTTGCTCAGAACGGGCCCGTTCCGCCAATAGCCGTGAACCATCGCCATCTGCCAGAGCTCTTCGATCCGGGACACGTCCCGCCCGATGAGGAACGGCTTCAGATGGTGCTCGATGGCGGCGACGACGGCGTGGTAGCGCTGTGTGAACGTCGCGCAGCCCAGTCCGTAGAGCCCGGGCTCCGACGTGATGATCTTGACGACGACCAGTCGTGAACCAGCGGGCTGCGTCGTGATCGTCTGCACGTCCTGGATCGTGACCGCTGCCATGTGTTCCGCTCCTACCGCGTCCCTCAGAGGTCTGATTCGTAGACGCTGGGGCGACGGACGCCGCATCGTAGGGGCGACGCGGTGCGTCGCCCGCTCCGCGTCGAGGGCGACTCGGCGAGTCACCCCTACGCTCCGCCACCCAATCCCGCTAAGCCCTCATGAAATGCGAAGCCGGAGAGGGTTCGTAGACGACATCCAGGTCCGGCGTTTCGAGCCGACGGACGCTCTCGGCGCGAGCCGTCAGGCAAGCTTCCAGCGCGCCGGACACCACCAGCGTCCGATCCGCCGGGTACGGCGCGGTTCCCGTGACGATCATCTCCTCGATCTTGGCGCATAGGCCGCTGAAGTGGTTCACGCTGGGAATGGGCGTCAGGAAGAACTGCGTCGAGACGGGTTCCGCCACGCCTCGCAGCCGTGCCGCAAACAGAAAGTCCTTCGTCGCGCCGTTCAGGAGCAGCATCGTCGCGCGGAGCCCGTCGCGGTAGTGGATGACGTACGCGCCGGGCTGTTGGACGAGCGACGGCAGGAGCCCCAGCCCGACCAGGTCTTGCGTCCGACCGTCGATGTTGGCTTCGCCGCCGGGAGTGTCGCTCCGGGAGAGCGCCGATTCCAGGAGCTCGTACGACCAGACGCCCTCTTCGCCGGCTCGCCAGACGGCATCGCCCTCGAAGTACTCGACGGCTTCGACGCCCGTCTCGCCGCCGCGCCGTCGCTCCACCATGCACTGGAGCCCTTCGAGCGCGTGGTAGTCGTAGCTGTCGATACCTCCGTAGCCGACGGCGAGGGCGCTTTCGATCTCGCATCCGAGGGGCAGTTCGAGCTCGGGAAGGCGGAACGCAACGGGGATCGACGAACCGGCGAGCAGCGGGAAATCGAGCCGCCGCGCCTCTTTGACCATCCACGCCGCCTTCTCGAAGCTGTAGGACAGGTGTTTGTCCACGAACACGGGGATGCCCTTCCCGTCTCGCTTGAACACCTCGACGACCTGCCGGTAGAAGTCGTGGCGCGGGTAGAGGATTTGCCCCTTCTCGTTGCGCGGGTAGTTCCCGTGCTCGCCGATGAGCAGCACGCCATCGACGGCGAGGACGCTCGACCCGTTCCGGAGCGCCGCCGGGATCGTCGGATGGATGGTGAATCCGAACTCCTCGGCGCGGTCGCGGCTCTGATCCGTCTCCGGGAACTGATCGACGTACATCGAGACGATGCGGAAGTCCGGCGTATGCCACTTCCCGTCAATCGAGTAGCCGCCCAGGAAGCGGTCGCAGATGACCTGAGCGTGCGACAGGTAGCGGTATTCCGTGACGAGGGCGGCGATCCGGAGCATGGCGGTTCCTCTTGCCGAACGGCTCGCGTCTCGGGCTTCCACAGCGCCGAATCAGCGCCCGGAGCGGTTGGCAGACCGGCTCCCAGGGCGATGAATCGTACGGGTACGCAGCTTCGTACACAACGGCTAAGAAGGGATACGCCCCATGAACCGGCTCATGCGACGTCGAACGAAGGTGGCGAGGGCAGAAGATCGGGCTCATACGCGCCCGTGTACCAGTTCCATGCGGGAACCGGCGCATCGACGGGGTACTCGATGGGATCGTCGCCGATCAGAAGCCGGCGAATCCACAGATAGCCGCCGTCGTCGTGGAACGCCGCCGCCTTCGTCAGGACGTTCGCCGCGTGACGGCGCGTCAGATCGTCGGCGGACGCGAGCGTGCCGCTCGCCTCTTGCGCGAGCGACGGCAGATCGGCGGCATCGATCCGGTCGTAGGCTTCGATCTCCAAGAGAACGCCCAACCATTCGTCGGTTGCCCGCCAGTCGCGGATGCCGTCATGGATGAACGCCGACGATGGGACGTCGAACGCCGCGTCAGCGACCGGCAGATAGTGCTCGAAGGGGCTTCGCCCATGCGTCCGCTGGAAGTGGTCGCCGATCCGCCGGATCGCCAGCGCGGCTGACGTGCGTTCCCAGGAAATGGGTCCACCCTCGGCGACCGGCGTCCAGTCGGCGGCGATCCGCTCTCCGAACCGCAGCAGCAGGTCATCGACGACATCGCGGAACTCCGGCGCGAAGCGCGGGCTCCACTGAACGAGCGTCCAAGCGAGGGCGAGCTTCTCCGCGTCGCGCGGGCCCACCGGCGATGCCGCGCTGACGCCGATGAGCGTCTCGAAGAGTCGCGCCCAGACTTCGTGATCCGTCTGGTAGTGAAAGAGCGCGAAGTCCGCCGCGCGCGCCAAGCGCGTCTCCGGTGTGACGAGTGACAAGATGCGCTCGCGCTCCTGCTCCGACGGAACCCAACGCTGGTTTGCCGACGACGCGCAGAAGTTGAGCCGCCGGAGCGTCAGAACGCCCTCCGCCTCGAAGGTCACGTCGCGAAAGCTCCGATGCAGCCCGATGACCGCTTCGTTCACCTGGGGAAAGTCGGTTCCGCCCAAGAGCAGGACGTTCTTTCCGGTTCCCAGCGGGTTCACGATCGTCCGAATCTCAACGCCGCCACGTCCGGGATAGCGCGCGTCCGTGAAGCACTGATGGCGCGCGTAGAGCTTGAGGATCTCCGGGTTGTTCACGATGGAACCGAGCAGGACGAGGTGATAGTCCCGCCAGTCGGCGTCCGTGAGGACGTCCGGCGTGACCTGCGCGGGCTCCGAGCGCGTGAACTCCCGCACGCGCACGCAGAACCGGTGCGCCAGCTCCGACCACGGGGCTGCCTCCGGCGCAATGACTTTGCAGAACGGCTCCGATGCCGAGGCGAGGGGCGTCTGTGATGGGGTGTGGGACGCGGCGGTCATTGGCTGGCGCGCACGATGGCTTCGGGACGGCGGATGTAGAGCGGGGCGAGATCGTGAGCATCGGCAGGGGTGGCGTCGGCGCGTTCCGCCCCGATCCAGGCGACCGCCGACGCTCGGCTCATTCCGGCTTCCGCGTCGGCGAAAACCGCGCGGTCGCCCAGCGCTTCGCCGATGCGATCCCGATAGGGCGGAACCCCGTCGCCGACGAACAGCACGCGATGCTCGATCTCTGCCAACAGGTCGTCGACGGGCAGGCAGCGGAACTCCCCGATGAAGCGTGCGCTGCCGTCGCCGCACTGGTACCGGGCGGCGTAGACCTCCTGCTTCCGAGCGTCCAGCAGGATGCAAAGCTCGCCGTCGCGATAGCGCCATCGGTGGGCGATCGCGTCGAACGTTGGGACACCCACGGCGGGAACGCCCAGCGCAAACGCGAGCGACTTCGACGTCGTAACCCCAACCCGCAAGCCGGTGAACGAGCCGGGGCCCGTCGCGACGGCGATGAGCTCCGCGTCGGCGATCTCCCATCCGACGAGCTTGAGCGCAGCGTCCAGCGCAGGCATCAGCCGTTCGGAGTGGGTGCGCTCCATGTCGAGCGTAACCTCCGCGACGAGCCGATCACCGTCGCAAAGGGCGACGCTGCCGGTCTTGGCGGACGTGTCGATGCCGATGACCTTCACGACGCGCGGTTCCTCACAGTCGGTTCAGCCAGTCGAAACAGGAGCCGTTCGCCGCGCAGTCGAACTCGCGGGACTCCTCGCCGGTCAGTCGGATGGCGATGCGGAGCGTCGAGTCGGGCAGCAGCGCGTCGATGCGCTCCGCCCACTCGATGACGCAGACGGTGTCGTTCGAGAAGGCTTCCTCGCCGCCGATGTCCTCGAACTCATCCGGCGAGTCGAGCCGGTAGAGGTCGATATGAACGAGGGGCCCCGGCAGATCGCCGCAGCCGGGCGGCGCGGCGTACTGGTGGATCAGAACGAACGTCGGGCTGCTGACCACGTCGGGGTCGATGCCCATGCCACGCGCGATGCCGCGCGTCAGGCAGGTCTTGCCGGCTCCCAGGTCGCCCGTCAGCGCGATGACATCGCCGCCGCGCAAGCGCGTTCCAATGGACGCTCCGAGGCGTTCCGTCTCGTCGGCGGAATGGGTGGCGAGGGTGCGCCTCATGCGGGGTTGTAGTGCTTCCAGCCGGTCTCTTGGAGCCGCCGGTTCTTCTTGGCGACACCTTCCTCCAGCGACTTCTTGTAGGCGACGAGCTTCTCGGCGAGGGCGTCGTCCGACAGCGCGAGGATCTGCGCCGCGAGGATACCCGCGTTCCGCGCCCCGTGGGAACCGATGGCGAGCGTCCCGACGGGGATTCCCGGCGGCATCTGCACGGTCGCATAGAGGGCGTCCACGCCGTTGAGGGGTCCGCCGTCGATGGGAACGCCGAGAACCGGCAGCGTCGTGTGTGCCGCGATGACGCCCGCGAGATGCGCCGCTCTGCCGGCTCCGCAGACGAGCACCTTCAAACCCCGTTCCCGCGCGCTCGTGGCGTATTCCGCCGCGAGGTGCGGCGAGCGATGCGCCGACAGGACGTTCAGTTCATACGCAATACCGAAGTCTTCGAGAACCGAGGCGCACTCGGTCATCGTCTGCAGGTCGGAGTCGCTGCCCATGAGAATCCCGACGAGGGGCGATGCGTCCATGATGGTGTTCCTGTCAACGTGGAGGGGTGTCGCCAAGAGAGGAGGCGAAGCGAACGCCACGTCGCGCCGCCATCTCCTTGCCGATCTCCGTCTGAGCCGCCGCCGGGAGCAGGCGTTCCGCCAGTGGGAATAGTACCTCGTCCTCGACCTGGATGTGGCGTTCGTAGATTTGCCGCAAGCCCGTCAAGAGACGCCGAAGCTGCTCCGCTTCTTCGGACGCGAGTTCCCCCTGCTCGACCCACTGCCATCCCAGCCGCTGGACTTCTGCATGCGCCGAGTCCGCGACGGCGTGGTCGCCCTCCAGGCGATCCATCGTCTCGAAGGCTTCCCGCGCAGGTTCCCCCAATGCGCGGAGGCGGGGGAACACGGAGGTTTCCTCGTCCTGCGTGTGTTTCGGAGCCGCGTCGCGGAAGTAGCGAAGCGACGTGGCGATCGCTTCGCGCTCTTCGGGGTTCAGAGGCTTGCCGCTGAGTTCGTCGGCGGCTCGGACCAGAACGCCGAGGAACCGTTCGACGCGCCGGTGGCACTCAGACATGAGCGCGAGCGGTTCCGTGAAGTCGCTCCCAGCCGGTACGCCGATGAGGAGCGCCATGTCAGATCGCCTCGCTAGTTACCGAGCCGCGCGAGCGCCGGGTGTCCGGAAACCCGCTGGCACATGGCTTCCGCGCAGATGTCGATGTGGCGTCCCCAGACGAGCTGTCCGCGCTTTCCGATGCGTACCTTTCGGAATGCTTCAGGGTCAACCCAGGACTTGAACACGCCGCGCCCGACGAGCTCCGACAGATCCACGACGCCTTCGACCCCGTCAGCGTAGACCAGGTGAAGGCAATACTGGGGGAGTGGTCGGACCTCGATCAGCCGAGGCGTGGAATGGAGTTCGTCCATGGGCGTTCCTTGCGGTGGCAAAGCAGTTGGCTCGCCTCTAGTCTATCCCAAACCCAATGCGGCGGACAGCGACGGGGTAAGGAGCCACTACGCCAGACGCGCGAGCGCCCGATGCCCGATGTCGCGCCGGTAGTGGGCTCCCTGGAACCCGATATCACCGACGGCGGCATAGGCATTCGAGATGGCGCTTCGGATGTCCGGTCCCAGCGCCGTGACGCCGAGGGCGCGCCCGCCGCTCGTCACCGTCTCGCCGCCGCGCAGGGCGGTTCCTGCGTGGAACACGACCGTGTCCTGTCGAGCGTTCGCCGCGTCGAGCCCACGAATCGGGAGCCCGGTCGGGTAGGCGTCCGGGTAGCCGCCGGACGCCATGACGACGCACACGCACGGGTCGGCTCGCCAGAGCATCTTCGCGCGGTCGAGGGTCCCTTTGGTCGCGGCGACCAGCAGCGGAACCAGGTCAGTCTCCAGCCGTGGCAGCAGCGCCTGAGCCTCCGGATCGCCCAGGCGGCAGTTGAACTCGAGCACCTTCGGACCCGACTCGGTGACCATCACACCGACGTAGAGGATACCCCGATAGGGCAGCCCGATCTCCGCCATGCCCCGGAGCGTCGGATGGACGATCCTCGACATGATCTCGTCGGCGAGCGCATCGTCCACGACGGGCGCGGGGGAGTAGGCTCCCATGCCGCCGGTGTTGAGCCCCGTGTCGCCGTCGCCGATCCGCTTGTGGTCTTGGGAGCTCGCCATCGGGAGGGCGGTCGTGCCGTCGCAGACCGCCATGAATGATGCCTCCTCGCCGACGAGATACTCCTCGACGACGACGCGGCTCCCCGCCCCTCCGAAGCGCTTCTCCACCATCGTCAGATCGACGGCATCGAGGGCTTCGGGAACCGTGTCACAGAGGAGCACGCCCTTGCCGGCGGCGAGACCGTCCGCCTTGACGACGATGGGGGCTCCGACGCGCCGGATGTACTCACGCGCCGACTCCGCGTCATCGAACGTGGCGCTCCCCGCCGTCGGGATGCCGCAGCGCGCCATGATGCGCTTAGCGAAATCCTTGCTCCCTTCGAGCTGCGCCGCGTCCTTCGAGGGCCCGAAGATGCGCAGACCGCGCGCCTCGAAGGCGTCCACGATGCCCGCGACCAACGGCGCTTCGGGCCCGACGACGGTCAGGTCGATCTCGCGTTCGAGGGCGAAGCGCACGATCTCGTCGAAGGGCGGATTCACAGGAACCCCGTAGCATTCCGCCTGGGCGGCGATACCGGCGTTCCCCGGCACGGCGTAGAGCTTGGAGACGCGCGGGCTCTGCGCCAGCTTCCAGATGAAGGCGTGTTCTCGTCCGCCGCTTCCGATGACGAGGATGTTCACGATGCTGGCTCCGTGGGGTGGCTCATCGGATCGTGTCCCGCCGCTCCAACGAAAGGAGTCCGCTTCCTTCTCCCCTTGTGGGAAAAAGCTAGGACGAGGGGTTCAGCCGCCCCCTCACCCCGACCCTCTCCCACGCTGGGGAGAGGGAGCTTCCGGGTTCATTCGACGTCGATGAGAAGCTTGCCCATCGTCTTCCACTCCTCGACGTATCCGAGCTTCTTGTAGAAGGCGACGGCGCGCCCGTTGTTCGCGTTGACGTTCAGGGAGACGAAGAGTCCGCCCTGGCTGCGGACGAAGTCCTCCGCCTTGTCCATGAGCATCTTGGCGACGCCGGTTCCCCAATGCTCGCGGGCGACACCCACATCCCAGATGAACCCCTGCGGATGCTGCGAGAAGTCGTCACGCACGCCCCAGGAGACGATCATGTAGCCGACGCGCGTCCCGTCCGCCGTTTCGGCGATGTAGGTCTGCGTCGACTCGACCTGCCTTATCTCCTCGACGCTGCGCCGGATCCAGTCCTCCATCGCCTCGTCCACCTCTTTGCGGGTGAACCCGGCGATGCGTAGGATGGGAGCGTTCAGCATATGGTTGCGCCGACGGAGGGTTCGCATGAACTCGTCGTCGTCGGGCGTCGCGTCGCGCACCGTATAGGATTCGGGCATGATTCCTCGCAGGGCTTCCAGGCGATCAGTGGCGGAAGTGGCGCATGCCGGTGAACACCATCGTCGCTCCGGCGGCATCGGCGACCGCGACGGAATCCGCATCGCGCAGAGAGCCGCCCGGATGGATGAACCCTGTCACGCCGTGCGCAACCCCGATGGCGACGCCGTCCAAGAACGGGAAGAACGCGTCCGACGCGAGTACCGCTCCGCCGGCCTCCTCGCCCGCTTGCGCCAGCGCCAGCCGCACCGAGTTGACGCGGTTCGGCTGACCCGCGCCCATTCCCAGCATCGTCCGGTTCTTGCAGACGACGATCGCGTTCGACTTGACGTGCTTGACGCACTTCCATGCGAACCGGAGATCGGCGGTCTCCGCTTCGGTCGGCTCACGCTTCGTGACGACCTTCCAGCCGACGCGGCTCGGATCGGGGTTGTCGGACTCCTGGACGAGCATCGCGCCGGAGACGCTTCGGTACGTCCAGCGCGGCGGCTTCATCACGGGCAACTTGAGGATGCGCAGATCACGGCTCTTGGAGAGGCGTTCCAGCGCGTCCGGCGTGTAATCGGGAGCCATGATGATGTGGAGCAGGAGCCGGTCGCCGCTGGTCGGGTGCTTGCTTAGGCGGATCGCCTTGGCGAGGTCGTCGTCCACGGGTCGGTTGAACGCGACGATGCCGCCGAAGGCGCTCACGGGATCGCCGAGGAACGCGCGCTTCCACGCGGCGATAAGGTCCTCGTCGCTGGCGAGTCCGCAGGGCGTCGAATGCTTGATGACGGCAGCCGTCGGCTCGTCGAAGTCGCACGCGGCCGACCACGCGCCGTCGGCGTCGAGGAAGTTGCAGTAGGAGAGCTCCATGCCGTGGAGCTGCTCCATCCGCTCCCACGGGCTCTGCCCATCGACGACGTGGTAGAACGCGCCCTTCTGGTGAGGGTTCTCGCCGTATCGGAGGCTCTGCGCGCGCTTGAGATGAACCGCGAGGCGCGGCGGCAGGTCCGACTTCGCCTCGTCGTCCTGCGTGGAGAGGTAGGTCGCGATGGCGGAGTCGTACTCCGCCGTGTGCTCGAAGGCTGCGCGCGCAAGGCTCCGGCGCGTCGCCTCGGAGAGCTTGCCCTTCTCGCTGAGCTCTGCCAGGACGCCGCCGTATTGGCTCGGACTCGTGACGATGCCGACGTCGGCGTGGTTCTTGGCGGCGGAGCGCACCATCGTGGGACCGCCAATGTCGATGTTCTCGATGGCGTCTTCGTAGGTGACGTCGGGCTTGGCGACCGTCTGCCGGAACGGGTAGAGGTTCACGACGACCAGGTCGATCAGCCCGATGCCGTGTTCCTTCGCCTGGCGGATGTGCTCCGGGTTGCCTCGCATCGCCAGGATGCCGCCGTGGACCTTCGGATGGAGCGTTTTGACACGCCCATCCATCATCTCTGGGAAGCCGGTGAAGTCGGACACGTCGCGCACGGGAACCTTCTCGTCCTTGAGAAGACGCGCCGTGCCGCCGGTGGAGAGGATTTCGACGCCGAGCTCCGCCAGACCTCTGGCGAACGCCGCGACGCCTGCCTTGTCGGACACGCTGATGAGGGCTCGCTGAATCTTCGCCACGGTGAGAGTCTCCTGTTTCTCCGGTCGTGTCTTGCCGCGCGGCGAGTCCGGTCAGATGAACTCGACCCCGCGTTCTCCTGCGAGCACCTCCCCGATAACGACGGGCGATTCGCCGCGTCCGCCGAGGAACCGGAGCGCCCGCTCCCGATCCTCATCCGACACGACGACAACCATCCCGACTCCCATGTTGAAGACGTGCAGCATCTCGTCTTCAGCGATGTTCCCGATCTCCATGAGCGCGCCAAAGACCGGAAGAACCGACCACGAACCCCGGCGGATCCGCGCCCTGCAGCCCTCCGGCAGCACGCGCACGACGTTGTCTTGGAGCCCGCCGCCCGTGATGTGGGCGAGACCCTTGATCGACACTTCCCGCCGCAGAGCCAGTACGTCGCGCACGTAGCTCTTGTGCGGCTTCAGGAGCTCTTCGCCGACGCTGATGTCCAGCCCCGGCAGCGGATCGTGAACCGTCAGTCCGCCGACGTCGAACAGCGCCTTCCTCGCCAACGAGTAGCCGTTCGTGTGGAGCCCGACGGACGGAAGTCCCAACAGCACATCGCCGGGGACGATCTCCGCGCCCGTCAGCACGTCGGAACGTTCGACGACGCCGACGATGGTTCCTGCCAGGTCGTATTCGCCGACGGCGTAGAGGTCGGGGAGCTCCGCCGTCTCGCCGCCGATGAGGGCGCATCCGACGTCGCGACAGCCGCGCGCGAGACCGTCGATCAGGTCGCGCACCACGTCCGGGTCGAGCTTGCCGATGCCGATGTAATCGAGGAAGAAGAGGGGTTCCGCCCCCTGGACGAGGATGTCGTTCGCGCAGTGGGCGACGATGTCGTACCCGACAGTCGTGTGGACCCCCAGCGCGAAGGCGATCTTGAGCTTCGTGCCGACGCTGTCCACGCTCGAAACGAGAACCGGCTCTCGATACCGCCCCAGGGCATAGAGCCCGCCGAAGCTCCCCAGGTCGCTGAGGACTTCGGGCCCGTGGGTGCTTCGCGCCAGGCTCTTGATCTGGGAGAACGCGCGTTCCTTGGCGTCGAAATCGACCCCGGCGTCTCGATACGTGAGCAACGGCTGTTCAGGAGTCATGCGGGTCCGTATCCTCGAATCGGCTATAGAACTCCGACCGCTTCCGTTCCAGCTCTTCTCGGGCGCGCCGCGCCGACAGCCGCAGGTAGATCAGCAAGCCGACCAGGGCGCATGCGCCCACCACGACGGCGATGACACCGGTGTCCAGGCGGAACGTGCGGACGAGGATGAGCGTCAGCACGAAGAGCGCCAGTCCACCCACGGCGACGGGACGAAAATGCGGGCTCCCGGTTCCCTTGAGGAGAATCTTCGCGGTTCCACGGGGTAGACGGGCGGAGCCGGGGCTCCCGCCGACGTTGACGGAGATCTTCACGGCTCCACGTGGGGAACGGCGCGGGCTCATGCGTCGTGTGCCGGACCTCTGACGTCTGCGAGGGCGCGCTATCGCTGTCGATCTCGCGTGAAGTCGATGCTGAGTTGCTGGATGTTCTGACCGCTAAACTCTATGGGATAGGAGCCATCGAAGCAAGCCGTGCAGAAGCTGTACGGGTAGCGCACGCACTTGAGCATGCCTTCGATGCTGAGGTAGCCGAGGGAGTCGGCGCGGATGTACTGGCGCACCTCGTCGAGTGTGTGGGTGCTGGCGATCAGCTCCTGGCGCGTCGGCGTGTCGATGCCGTAGAAGCAGGGGTACTTCGTTGGCGGCGCGGCGATGCGGACGTGGACCTCGGTGGCTCCCGCGAGCTTGATCTGCTTCGCCATCTTGCGCAGCGTCGTGCCGCGCATGATTGAGTCGTCGATGAGAACCACCCGCTTGCCGTCGACGACCTCGCGGATGGGGTTCATCTTGATGCCGACCTGGAAGCTCCGATCCTGCTGGTTCGGCTGGATGAACGTCCTGCCCACGTACTGATTCCTCGCCAGCCCGAACTGGAACCGCAGACCCGATTCCTCGGCATAGCCCAGCGCCGCCAGGTTCGCCGAATCCGGCATCGGGACGACGATGTCCGCGTCGGCGGGACACTCCCGCGCGAGCTGCCTTCCGAACCCCATCCGCCGCCCCACGACCGTCTCGCCGAAGATGACGCTGTCCGCCCGCGCGAGATACAGGAACTCGAAGATGCAGTGGGAATGGGGAGCCAGCATCGGCAGATGAATCGACTTGATGCCCTCGTCGGTGACGAGGATCAGCTCGCCGGGTTCCACTTCGCGGACGACCTCCGCCTCCACGGCGTCGAGGGCGCACGTCTCCGACGCCAGAATGGTCGCGTCGCCGATTCTGCCGATCCACAACGGGCGGAACCCGCTCGGATCGCGCACGCCGACGAGCACCCGCTTGCCCAGCGCCAGCAGGGAATAGGCTCCTCGCACCTCCTTGAGGGCGTCCATCAGGCGGTCTTCGAGGTATTCCTGGCGCGAACGGGCGATCAGGTGGGTTAGCACCTCGGTATCCGAGGTCGTCGTGAAGATCATCCCCTGCTCTTCGAGCTCGCGCCGGATGCGGAACGCGTTGACCAGGTTCCCGTTATGAGCGATGGCGAGGGGTCCTCGCTGGTACTGCGCGACGAACGGCTGGGCGTTCTGGAGCGTGCTCGTGCCGGAGGTCGAGTAGCGGTTGTGACCGACCGCCATGGTTCCGTCGAGATGGTCGAGTGCGCCGTTGCTGAACGCGTTGACGACCAAGCCCATGCCGCGATGCTGGAAGAAGGAGTTGCCGTTGGAGGTGACGATGCCGGCGCTTTCCTGCCCTCGATGCTGCAAGGCGTAGAGCCCAAGGTAGGTCAGCTTCGCGGCTTCCGGGTGCCCGAAGACGCCGAACACGCCGCATTCCTCATGCGGCTTGTCGTCGGAGTCATCGCGCGGAGGCTGGTCGATCATGAGCCGCTGGGTCTTCCGTGGGGATGGCAGAGCCGGTCCCGTCCACCGACAACGGGAGGAGCTCGGAACGATGGCGCACGACAACCGCACCGATCGGCGCCGCCAGCATCATGACGAGTTCCGCCGGGAGCCCAACTGCATATACGAGGAAGCGCACCGGAGCCGTTGCAACGAACTGTACGACGGCTGCCAGCAGGATGAGCAGACGCAACGGCAGGAAAGGCTGCTCCGAAGCGACGATCGCCGTCCAGTCCATCTCCGCGACGGTCAGGAGGGCGATCACCGTCGGCGCGCCCAGGAACGCGCCTTTCCAGAGCTGTTTGCGGGCGTAGGAGCCGAGGGTCGGGTCGGAACGTCGAGCGCGACGGAAGATGGGCTCGCCAGCGCCTCCGACGACGCCGAGGATCAGCAGGGCGACTGCCAGTCCGCCCGCGAGGGTCGCTCCCCAGATGCCGATTGCCAGACGGCGCAGGATGAGCTCGCCGATGCCGTAGGCGACGCCCCCGCCGCCGACCGCTCCGGCGAGACCGATCAGGTAGTCCGTTGCCACGGCGCGCAAGGGCATCCGTAGCGCCACGTGAACCCTCCGTGGGGTCGCGCCTCGCCAGGGGTGGTCGGGCGCGGGAACCGATATCGACTACGAAATCATGCTACTAGCGGGGTAGGGCAAAGTCAACGCGCGGGACCGTAGGAGCAGGGAAAGAGCGCGCAGCGTGGGCACGGCGTTACGTCGTCGGGAACCGCCCAGATCGTCGGTTCCGGTAGAGTGTTGTCGGTCGTTCTCACGCGATAGACTCCTGCATGGACGAACTCAGAGGAGCTATCGCCAAATCCACTTCGTTGGCGACAGACTGTAAGTCGGGATTGCGTAGAGGCGTCTGACTACCTCGTCAGCAGATCCGTCAACGACAGCGGGATTGTCTACGATGCCACGCCCAGCGTCGCCTGAAGCGCCGTCTGGCGGAGTTGCATCTCGCTGATCGACTCGGCGAGGTCCGCATCTTCCCGCCCACACTACGCCGCGACGAACTCCCGCACGTCCACCTGCACGCCGGCTTGCGCAGCGTCCTCAGCGACCTGAAGCAGGCGTGCCGTCGTCTCTTCGTCGACGTACTCCTCGCCGCAGTTGGCGCAGACCTGGGCGGGTACACCTCGGAACACGAGCGTCATCGCGTCCCGCGTGAGCATAACCGTGGCGGTACCGGTTTGCGTCTCGCCGTGCCGACAGATGACGCACTTCATGTTTTGGGCTTCCTGTGTCGAAATCCCGGCTCCCACTTGTCCGGGTCGGGCTCGTACACGGTGATAACGATCGATTCCTGCTCGACGGCATTGGTCGCGACGACGACGTGCAACGCGCGGCCGCCCGACCATCCGAGTATCAAGCGGCTCGGGTACGGTCGATCGCTAAGATACTCCTCGATCGTCTCGCCGTTGTCCAGAACGTGGGACACGTCTTCATACGCGATGGCGCGCTGGAACATCCGCCGAATCGCGTGCATCCGAAAGATCAGCCGGTACGCCGACAAGTCATGGCCCTGCCACTGTGCTCACCACGTACGGACGGTACGTGCTCCGTGTGGGAGTCGATGCAGTCCGATCCCTTGCCATGCCTGAAAACGCCTGGAGGGATCGAGCGATTGCGCGCCTACCTCGTCAGCAGATCCATCAACGACAGCGGGATCGTCTGCGATGCCACGCCCAGCGTCGCCTGAAGCGCCGTCTGGCGGAGCTGCATCTCGCTGATCGACTCGGCGAGGTCCGCGTCCTCGATGGTCGATTGCAGGCTCCGAATCTCCGACTCGGTATTCTCCAGCCGGACGCGCGTCTGCTGCACCCGCTCCGTCCGACCGCCGATGACCGTCCGCGCCGACTGCACGCGGCTCTGATCCGCCGTCAGGCTCTGGATGGAATCCCGAATGGCGTTGGCGTCGTTCGCGTTGAGCGCGGTCTTGAGCGTCGCCAGCGTGCGGAAAATGCCGTCCGTCACGACGTTGCTCGCGTCGCGCGTCGAGAAGAGGAACTGCGACGCCGGGATCGTCGTCTCGACGAGCGGCGTGTCCTCGGCGATCCGCCGTTGGGCTCCCGTGTCCGTGCCGTGGTAGGTCACCGTGTCGCCAGACCGCGTAAAGGCGGCGGCGGTCGTGTTCTCCCCGGCGAAGATGGAACGCCCCCGGAACGAGCTGTTGCCCAGCGCGATCAGATCGTCGATGAGCGCGTCGATCTCGAACGCGGCGGCTTTGCGCGCGCCGGGGCTGTTCGCATCGCTGCCCATCTGGATGGCGACCTCCTTCGCCCGCGTGATGCGCAGGTTCACATCGTCGAGGAAGGAGTCGGCGGCGTTCAGGTCGCCGATGGAAAGGTCGATGTTGCTCTTGTACTGCTCGATCTGGGCGAGCTGCGCGCGATGGAGCAGCGCCTGACGCGCCGCCACCGGATCGTCCGACGGTCGAAGCAGTCGCCGACCCGTCGTGACCTCCTCCTGGGTGCGCTGGACGTCGCTGCCCCGCGACTGGATCGCGTCGCGCATCTGGAGGGCTCGCGATTGGAGCGTTACTCGTAGCTGCATCGGTCATTCCCTCTCTACGCTCAGACGCGCTCGATGATCGTCCGCATCAGATCGTCCACGACCTGGATGTACCGCGCCGCCGCCTGGAACGCGCGCTGGTACGTGATCATGTCGGTCGCCTCTTCGTCGAGCGAGACGCCGGAAACCGACTCGCGCCGCTGACGCATCTGTTCCACGAGCAGGTTCGACGTGTCGCGCCGTTCCCCCGCCTCCTGAACCCGCGCGCCGACCGCCGACACCAGCTCCTGGTAGAACCCGATGACCGACTGATCCGCCAAATCCGTCTGCCGCGCGTTCCGAAGCCCTGCCACGGACAGCGCGATCTCGTTGGCTCCCGCCCGTCCCGATGCGGTCGCCCTCACGTCGGACGGCGATGTCGGCAGAATCTCGACGAAGAGAGCCGCCCGCGCGCTCTGCTCCGTCGTCAACGTGCGGAAGAAGTTCGGATGGAGCGCGTTCACCTGCGAGATGAGCGTACGCGCCGTGCTGTGGAGATCGTTCAGGATCGCCGGGAGCGCCTCGTTCTGGACGGTCATCAAGCCGTGGAGCTCGCCGCCCATCGGCGTCAGGTCGAACCGGCTCCCGTCGAGGACCGCCTGCACGGTGAACCGCCCGTTCTGACCCGTGACCAACTGGACGGAACCCGCCTCGTGACCCTCGACCAGCGCCAAGCCGTTCGCCTGAACCGTCCGCATCCCGTTGACGCCCTCGGTGACCCGCACGGCGACCAGGTCCGCCAGCTCGCGGATGATCTCGTCCTGACGGTCGCGCAGCTCGAGATGATCCCCGCCGACGGTGAACTCCTGGGATATCTGCTCGTTGAGCGCGCGGATCTGCCCCAGCTTGAGGTTCACGCTCTTGATGAGGTCGGCAGCGTCGGTGAGGTTCTGCTGCTGAAGCGATTCGAGATGGCGGGTCAGCGACCCGAAGGTGGCGCTCAGCGTGCGCGCGCGTTCGATGACGACGTTCTTGGGCGGAGCGCTCTCCGGCGAGGTCGCCAGGGACTCCCACGCGTCGTAGAACCGGCTGAGTTGCGCGTTGAGCGCGGAATCGGAGGGTTCGCCCAATGCGGTCTCCACCTGGGAGAGCAGTTGGGCGCTCTTGTCCAGCGAGGCGAATCGCTGGCGCTCTTGTAGGAAAAGGCGCTCGACGAGCTCGTCGCGAACCTGCTGCACCCGCGTACGGTCTTCGCCGAGGAGCACTTCCGTGCGCGGGTCGCTCACCTGGGTGACGGCGCGCTGCCTCGTGTACCCAGGCGTGTTGACGTTGGAGATGTTCCTCCCGGTGATCTGGAGCGCCGCCTGCTGTGCATTGACGGCTCGCCGCCCCGTGTTCAGACTGTTCAACAGTCCGAGGCTGTTCAGTAACGTGCTCATCGAAGCGCCTTTCGTCTCAGGAGTACGTTCCCGCAAGCCGTCGAGATCGGCGACCTGCGTTCTCGTTGGCAACGAAAGGCTCGCTTCCGCCGAACCGGGTTCCCCGCCAGGACCCCGCTCCGGGATGGATGGGCAGCCTCTCGCCTCGAAGCCCCTCCTTTGGACGAAATTGCGAAGCCCGCGCGTCTCCTTCTCTGCTGACGGGTCGCTGCCCGCCCGATGCTCTGCACTGGTTAGCGGTTCGTTCCGTCGATGGGTTGGGTTCTGTACGGGCGGGTCTCAGACCCGCCCGTACAACCACGAATCCCAGTCACACTTACCGCTAAAGCGTCTTGTCGAACAACTGCGGCAAGCCGTCTCGGTTAACGCGGGTATGCGGCACGCCATACGCCGACGAATCGATGCCCAGCGCCATCTCCGCGAACCGGAGCGACCGCTGGACGAGCGCCATGTTCTGTCGGTTCACCGTCTGGAGCTGCTCCGTCACCCTCTGTAGCGTCGCTTGGATCGTGTGCAGACGCGTCGCGTGCGGCTCCGGGAGAACGTTCGCCCACAGGGAGAGCCGCGTCCGCGACACCGCCGGGAACGTCTTGGCGAGCTGCCGGGTCAAGAGCAGACGCCGATGCTCCCACTGCGCCAACTGCTGAGCGTGGATCTCCTGCTCCTGCGCGGCGACGAGCAGCGACATGTAGTCGTCGCTCAGCAGATGCTTCTGGATCTGCTTCGCCTGCTCCAAGAGAGCGTGGGTGCAGGCGCGCTCCTTTTCCAGCACGACGAGCACGTCGTCGAGCGCCTGGCGCGTCCGAGCGTCGGCGCTCAGAGGAGCGACGCCAGCAGACGTGCCGGAGCGCGGCGGAGAGGCATTCCCCGGCGCAGAGGTATTCCGTTGAGGATGTTGGGTTGCCATGAGCCTCGTCTTGAGGTCGCGCTAGTTCCTCGTGAACCGCGCAACCGCCTCCATCAGCCTTTCCGCGATCAGAACGTTGTCCACCGAGTAGGTGCCGTTCTGGATCGCCTCTTGCAGCGTCTGAATCAACCCGTCGCGGGTCTCAGGAACGCCGGTCAGCGCGTCCTTGGCGCGGCTGAACAAGAGGGCTTCCGGGGAGACGATCACTTCATCTTCGCCGTTTGCCACCGAGGATGGCGGAGCAACCGACGACGAAGACGACGCGGATCGCGTCCCGCGCAGAGAGGTCTGGGAGGCTCGAAGCTCCGAGGTGTAGGAATTGAGGCGCTTGAAGTGCTCGATGATCATTGCGCGATCCATTCTGGGTTGCTCAATCCTTCTATCGGAGAGTTCGACGACCCTCTGAAGCCCGATTCTCCAGAGCGCAATCGTTCCTGAGATCGGCTACCGGGCGGATCTAGCCGTCCCGCCAGCCTACCGACCCGTCCGCGACACGCGAGACTACAAGCGACCGCTCGAAGGGACGCAGACCCGCCGATGACGTGTCCGCAGCCCTCGATTCGCGCCGCATGAACTCGCGGTAGAGCATCTCCGACAGCCCCAGCCCGGTTCCTTTCGAGAGCTCGGTGCTGAGATGCTCGTCGAAGAGCTGCTCGTACGTGTTCGAGGCGAATGTCTCCGGCAGGAACCCCGACTTGGGAACCGATGCCCGCATCGCCTTGAACAGGTTGTTGATGAACAGACTCTCGAAACTCCGCGCCGCGTCCAACGCCTCCTGCTGCTCCTTGGGGAGCGTCGTCTTGCCGAAGGGCGTCGGCTTCACCGTCGCCGCCGAGATCGCCGTCAGGGAGAACCCCGCCATCGCTCCGCTCCTGCCTACATGATGATGAGTTCAGCCTGCAGCGCCCCAGCCTGCTTGATCGCCTGGAGGATCGCGATCAAATCGCGCGGACTGATGCCGATGGCGTTCAATCCCTGTACCAGCTCGTTCAGCGACACACTGCCCGGAATCACTTGAACCAAGCCGCCCTCGTTCAGTCGCGACATCGCCGACTCGTCCGTCACGGCGATCTCCGTGTCCGGCACGACGACCGTCTCACCCTGACCGAACGGACTCGGCTGGGAGATGATCGGGCGCTCGAACACCTGGACGTTCAGGTTCGCGTGGGCGATGGCGACCGTCGAGATGCGCACGTTCTCGCCCATGACGACCGTTCCGGTCCGCTCGTCGATGATGACTTTGGCGCGGTGATCCGGCGTCACTTCGAGGCTTTCCAGATTCGCGATGAACTGGACGAGCCCCGCCGCCGTGCCCGCCGGGATCGACACTTGGATCGAAGCCGCGTCCGTGGCGACCGCCGTATTCGCTCCCAGCGCTGTGTTGATCGCGTCCGCCGCGCGCGCCGCCGTCGTGAAGTCGGGGTTCTGAAGCCCCAGCACGAGCATCTGCGGAACCGCCGCCGCGTCGAACGGAGCCGCGCTCACGTCCACATCCATGACGCCGCCGTTGGGGATCCGCCCCGCCGTGACGTGGTTCCGCTGGGTGCGCTCTCTGCCCGAGGCTTCGATGAGGAACCCGCCCGTCGTGATGGGACCCGAAGCCGTCGCGATGATCTGCCCCTGGGCGTTCACCAGAGGAGTCGGGAGCAGCGTCCCGCCTTGCAGGCTCGTCGCGTCGCCCATCGAGGAGACAAGCACGTCCAACCGGCTCCCTCGCCGCATGAAGGGCGGCACGTCCGCCGTGACCATCACCGAGGCGACGTTCCCGACCCGGAGCTGTCCTCGGTCGTTCTGGATCGTCATGCCCATGTTCCGCATCAGGTTCTCGATCGCCTGACGCGTGAACTGGACGTTCGTCGTCTGATCGCCCGTGCGGCTCAAGCCGATGACGAGCCCATAGCCGACCACCTGAGAGCTCTGAATCCCTTGCAGGATCGCGATGTCTTTGATCCGCGCCGCCGACGCGCCTCCCGCGAGTCCGAGGAACAACGCCGCCGCAAGGAGCATTGCGCCGATATCAACCGGTCGCCTGTCACGTCTCATGGAGAACTCCTCCGAAGGCGTCTAAAAGAACGGGAGAATGCTGGCGAGAACCCGCAGGACGATGTTGGGCTTCTGCTGCTTCGCAATCCAGCCGTCGCCTGTGTAGCTGATCGACGGGTTCGCCAACTGGTTCGAGAGGAGCACGTTATCCGGCTGGATATCTTCCGTCCGGCAGATGCCGGAGACCCGGAGCGTCTCCTTCTCGTTGTTGATCGTCAGCTCGCGCGATCCCTCGACCTTCAGATATCCGTTGGGCAGGACTTCCGTGACGAGCGCCGTGACGGTCGTCGTCAGTTCACCGCTGCTGCGCGTCGTGCCGGCTCCGTTCAGCGCGGTCTGCGTGCTCCCGCTGCCGGATGCCCTGCCGCCGCGCGGCTTCGTCTCCAGCCCCGCCGCGAAGCCGATGCTGTTCGTCTTGCTCGTCTGGGTGGACGCCGAGCGGCTCGCCTGCGTGGACTCGATGACGATGATCGTCAGGAGGTCACCCACTTGCGACGCCTTCGGGTCCGAATAGAGCGAGCGCACCGGCGCGCCCTGAGCCGTCATCGCGCCGACCAGGAGAGCTGTGGCAGCCGCTCCGATCAGGCGAAGTGGTATGCCGTTTGTCAAGCGGCGGAAACACGTGTCCATGTCCATGCCTCATTCCTGCACTGGGTTCGCCGCTAGGGAACCATTGCGGTCGTCAGCAGCGTCCGCATGTCGATCCGCACGAGCCGTTCGCCGGCGACGATCCCGCGAATCATCTTCCCGGAACGGAGGTTCAAGCATCGAATCACATCGCCGAGGCGACCGTCCTGCTGGGCTTCACCTGCCATGGTGATCCGCAGTTGAGGGGCTTCGAGGTAGACGGTGATCGGGTCGCCCTTCTGGATGATCGGAATCGATTCGATGCTCTGCTGGGTCAGCGGATCGCCGACGCTCAGGCTGCGCGTCGCGCGCCATCCCGAGATGTCCTGCGATTCGCTGATCGGCGCCTCTCCGTTGAGGGTCGTGATGTCGAGTTCCTTCCAGTCGATGGCGTCCGCATCAAGCGTTTCATGGCGGTGAATCGCCCGCGTGACGACACCGGCTGTGGCGAAGGCTCGCAACTTCAGTGCCAGGGTCAGCGTCTGGAAGGTCTCCCCATCCACGGCGACGCTCACTGGCACCGAGAGGATCGAAGTCAGGCGCGACGGGAGACGGTTCATCGCCGGCTTCGCCGTCCATTCACCTTTGGGAACCGCGACCTTCGGGGGCTTCGTCAAGAAGCTCACCTCGACGCGCTCGGCGCCGAAGGTCGTCGCGGCTTCCCCTTCGATCCACGCCGTCAGGCGCTGCAGAAGCGCGGACGGCTCGATCTCCTGGCTCTCGACTCGGACGCGCGTCGAGCCGGAACCCTCGAACGCAATGTCCTTGTCGCTGACGCCGAGCAGGTGCTTGTCGCGTCGCAGCAGCAGGCGCACGCTCTCCGGTCGGAACGTGAACGCTTGACCTACGCGGGGCGCGGGACCCAGCGCCATCGCTTCCAGCTTCGCCTTCAGGTCGGTGTCGCTGGACTCGATGACGGCGACGTCGGACAGGCGGATCTTCCCGCCCGACAACGCGGCGTCTTCGACGAAGCGGAGCGTCGCCTTGGGGGCTTCGGCTCCGCGAGCAATTCCCAATCCCCCGATTGCCAGCAGGACAACGAGAGCCGGACCGGCGACCCGGGCGCGGTTGCCGCGGAAATCTTTTCCGCGTCCGCCGCGCGACGGGCATCTTTTTCCGGCTGCCGCGTAGGCGTGTCTGGTCATCGGGATTCCCTCCGCGCAGACGGTCTATTACCGCCGCAGGTTGTTGGCGACGTTGAGCATCTCGTCGGCGGCTTGGATGGACTTCGAGCTGATCTCGTAAGCCCTCTGCGCGACGATCATGCTGACCATCTCCTCGACGAGTTTCACGTTGGACAGTTCCAAGAAGCCCTGCAAGAGCGAGCCGTAGCCGTCCGTCGCGGGGTTCCCGATCTGCGCCTGGCCCGACGAGTTGGTCGGCTTGAACAGGTTCTGCCCGATGGCTTCCAGTCCCGCCGGGTTCGAGAAGCGCGCAAGCTGGATGATACCGAGCTGCTGCCCCTGGTTGGAGCCGGGGGTCGTCACTTCGAGGATGCCGTCCTTGCTGATCGAGACGTTCGTCGCATCCGCAGGGATCGTGATCTGCGGCTGGAGCGGCAGACCGTCCGACGTGACGACGCGCCCGGAGCCGTCGAGCTTGAAGGAACCGGCGCGCGTGTAGGTGAGTTCGCCGTCGTTGTTGAGGATTTGGAAGAACCCTTCACCTTCGATGACGAGGTCGAGCGGCGCTTCCGTCTGCTTGAATTCGCCCTGGCTGAAGATGCGCTGGGTCGCGGCGGCGCGGCTTCCGTGACCGACCTGGATGCCGGTCGGGATTTCGGTTCCAGCGCCGGACGCCGTGCCGGGCGATTGGAGCGTCTGGTAGATGAGGTCTTGGAAGTCGACGCGGACCCGCTTGAACCCGTTGGTGTTCACGTTCGCCAGGTTGTTGGCGATCGTGTCGATGTTGAGTTCTTGGGCGTTCATGCCCGATGCGGCGGAATAGAGTGCGCGAATCATCAGCCGGCTCCTCCGACTCGGTGGATGAGGGTGTTGAGCGTGGCGTCGCTGACTTGGATCGCCCGTTGATAGGCTTCAAAGCCGCGAGTGATGTGGATCATCTGCGCCATTTCGTTGACGAGGCTGACATTGGAGCCTTCCAGAGCGCCCTGCTGGACGCGCGGATTGCTCGCGTTCCGAGGCGTCGCGCTGTTCCCGATGGGTCGGAAGAGCGTGTAGCCGTCCTTCTGGAGCGGCGTTCTGCCGTTGATGGGGTCGAACTGGATGACGCGCAGACGGTCGACGAGGACGCCGTCCACGACGACATCCCCAGCCGCGCCGATCTCGATCTTGCTGCCGTTGGCTTGGATGGGTCCGTTCTCGCCGAGAACCGGGTAGTTCTGGGCGTTCACGATGGTGTTGGAGCCGTTGAGGGTGAAGTTGCCGGCGCGGGTGTAGCGGATTCCCTGCGGCGTCTGGACGACGAAGAAGTTCTCTCCCCCGTCGTTGAACGCCAGGTCCAACGGGTTGCCCGTTGGCTTCAGGGAGCCGATATCGAAGTTCGTGTAGGCTTTGAACGTCAGGACGGGCGCCAGATACCGCGAATCCTGCGGATGCGGGGCGTCGGCGGCCGTGTGAAACGTCGCGAAGTCCTGACGGAATCCGGGCGTCGAAGCGTTCGCGAGATTGTTCGTGATGACCTCTGAGATGGCATCGTGCGCGAGCATGCCAGAGGCCGCGGTGTATATGCCTTGCAGCATGAAGACACTCCCTTCGTCGGAACCGTTGGAGCAACCTTTGTGCCATCCGCCTCGGACTGCCCCAGACGCCGATGATTGCTGGGTTCTCGGCGACTCGGTGGGTCTTGCGGAGGCTCGTTGGGAGGAAAGGAACGCCGCGGCAGAACCGGCGTGCGGAAAACATTACCCACCGGACGAGCCCCCATCCCCGCCTTCTCCCTGAACGGAGAAGGAGACTGTCCTCTCTGGTTCCTCTCCGGTCGAGGGTATGTCTGGTCCCTCTCCCTTCAGGGAGAGGTTAGGTGAGGGCCCGCACGGATTCCCGTAGAACACGATGCTGGCGAGATGGATGACTGAGCGCAAAAACGGCTCCCACGGATGGGAGCCTAGGGGGACGAGCGATACTCCGAGGCGGTCTGGCTAGCCTTGGAGGAGCATCAGCGCGTTCATGGGGAGCTGGTTGGACTGCTGCAGGATGGAGGTTCCCGCCTGAACGAGGATCTGAGCGCGAGTCAGGGCGGCGGTCTCCTGGGCGAAGTCGGCGTCGCGGATAACCGACTCGGCGTTGGCGGTGTTCTCCGCCATGATCTGAATGTTCGCCTGGGCGCGCTGGAGCCGGTTCACGACGGCTCCGACGCTCGTTCGCAGCGACGCCAGTTCGCGCACGGCAGCGTCCATATTATTCACGACGTTCGCCGCCTCGGTCAGCGAAGCGTACGACCCCACTCCGACCGTGAAGAGCAGCCCGCCGATGGAGATGCCGTTCGTCAATCCGCTGGCGACGCCCTTCATCGTGAAAAAGATGATTTGGCTGTAGGTCAGCGATCCGTCGCCGACGTAGAAGCTGAGCGGGATGGAGGCGTTCGCTGTCGATCCGGCGGAGATGAGCGTCATGCCGTTGTAGGTGGTCGATTGTGCCGTGCGGTCGATCTCGACGAGGAGCTGGGTGACTTCCTGTTGGATCGCCGAACGGTTCGCCGCGTTGACCGTGGAATCTGCCGCCTGGACGGCGAGTTCCTTGAGGCGGATGAGCATGTTGCCGATCTGCTCGAAGCCTCCGTCGGCGGTCTGGAGCATCGAGATCGCCTGCGAGATGTTCCGGTTCGACTGACGGGCTCCGGCGAGCTGCGCACGCATGCCTTCGGACATCGTCAGCCCCGCCGCGTCGTCCGCCGCATGGACGATCCGCAAGCCCGATGCGAGCCGCTCCATCGCGGACGTAGCGTCGCGGCTCGATCGGAACAGGTTCCGCTGTCCGTTGATCGACATGATGTTCGTGTTGATCCGGAACATGACCGTACGCCTCCGTGTGTATCGACGCGGTGCCCCCAAGGACGCGGGACTCGCTCCGTCCGTATGCTGCTCGAAGGCAAGCAACGACCATGCCAGGTGCGCCCTCTTCCACCGGTTCCACCGGCGGGGTGACTCGTTCTGTGCCCGACGGTCGTTATGCGCTACACTCGGCGCTACGTCGTAACGAACGCCAAACCCATCGAGACATCGCGCAATGAAATCGCTTTTTTCGATCACCGGGCGAGAGATCGCGGCGCTGGGTTCCTTTGATGAAGTCATGGAAACCTACATGCGCGCGCGAGGCGTGCCGCGAGGAACCCTCGGCGTCGCGAAGGATGGGCGGCTCGTGTTCGCGCGAGGGTACACGTTCGCGACGGATAGCACGACGCCGACGATCCCAGACGCGCTCTTCCGCATCGCCAGCATCTCGAAGCCGCTGACAGCGGTCGCGATCCTTCAGCTCGTCGAAAGGAACCGGGTCGGTCTGGACCAGCCGTTCTCGGATTTCGTCGACGTCTCCGGTTCCGATGATCCGCGTGTGTTCCGCGTGACAATCCGGCAACTGCTCCAGCACCGAGGCGGATACGACCGCGCGGCGTCGTTGGACCCGATGGTCCAGGACGCGCGCATCCGCGACACCCTCGGCGTGCGCCTGCCGACGACGGTGTGGGACATCATCGAGTTCATGAAACGCTTCCCGCTGGATGCCGACCCCGGCGAACGCTATGCGTATTCGAACTACGGATATCTGTTGCTCGGACGCGTCATCGAGGCGGCGTCCGGCGAGGGCTACGAGTCCTACGTGAAGACGCACGTGCTCGCGCCACTGGGAATCACACGAACCCAGCTCGGCGATGCGCTCTACGCGAACCGGCGAGCCGGAGAGGTCGATTATTCGGACCCGACGGGACGCATGTATCCGAGCGTGTTCGGAGCGGAACGACCCGGCATGGTGCGCCAACCGTATGGTTCTGAAAACCTTCGCGCGATGGACGCACACGGCGGATGGATCTCGTCGACCATGGACCTGCTTCGGTTCGCGCGCGCCTTCGACGACCCTTCGCATTGCCCGACTCTGTCCGCGGAGAGCATCCACGCGATGTGGTCGCCGTATCCATCTCCCGAACCGCCCGGCGACGCGTTCTACGGGCTCGGCTGGATGGTCCGACCTCTGCCGGACAAGGGTGATCGGAACACGTGGCATGGCGGGAGCATGCCGGGGACGTCGACGCTGGTCGTCCGAAGGTGGGATGGTCTGAGTTGGGCGGCGTTGTTCAACCAGCGCTCCGAGGATACGCCAGGGCTGCCTCCCTCCGGAGAGATCGATTCGATGCTCCACGATGCCGCGAACCGCGTCACCGATTGGCACAACGGCGATTCGTTCGCCGAGTGGCAGTGAAGGCGAAGAGGCGGGTCCGACTGAGGCTGTAGGGGCAGGCGTCAAGCCCACCCCCCCCCACAGCACAGCAAGGTCACGAGCAGCGGGTTCCCTACTGCTGCACGCCCAGCGGATCGTCGCTAGCCGACCCAGTTCTCGCGCGGCGCGTGCAGATCGATGGGGTCGCCGGGGTTCCAGCGCGGGAATCTTTCCGGCGGCGTGTAGTCGAACGTCTCGTCGTCCGACGGATAGGGGTTCGTCTTGCGCATGTGGAGCGCATGCTGGTAGAGGCAGGAGCGCTTTTCCAGCGTCTCGTGCGAGAACCAGTGGTAGTTCTCATTCCAGCTCCACGCGCGGTTGTCGAAGTAGACGACTCGTCGGAGCTCCGGGCTCTGGTTCGTCGTGCTCCCGTGGAGCACCTTGACGTGGTGGAGCAGCACGTCGCCCGGTTCCATCTCAGCGGGAACCGCGCCCTCCAGCGAGTAGAAGTCCTCGCGTCCACGGCGCACCCACTCCGCCGCCTTCTGCGGTTCCCACTTGTGGCTGCCGGGAACCGCCCAGACACAGCTATTGTCCACGGTCGATCTGTCCGGGTAGATGTCGATGTTGAAGATGCGCTCCATGCCGGCGGCGGGGTTCCCGTCGCGATGCCACGGAACCGACGAGCCGTTCGACGGCAGCTTGAACACCAGCGACTCGTAGCACGGGATGAAGTCGGGTCCGACCATGCGGGTCAGCAGGTCGCCGATGAACGGATGCGCCAGCAGACGTAGCGAGAAGTCGTTGTCCTGATAGTGCAGGTAGTTCAGGTAGTACGGGATGCCTTCTGGGCCCCTGCCGCACATCCGATCCTCGCGCGTGCCGCCTGCTAGGACCCGTTCGATGAGCTCCCACGAGCCGTTCTGGTAGTTCTCCAGTTCGTCGGCGTTCAGGACGTTCCGGCAGATGACGAACCCGTTGTCGTCGAAGAACTGAATCTCCGCATCCGTGATCTTGCGCATAGCCTCCCTCTCATCGAACCTCGGCATCTCCGCCAGAGATGCTCTCACCTCACCGATCCCCGCGTAACGATGTCATTCTGAGCCGCAGGCGAGGAATCTCGACGAACACGCGCCATGCAGGTCCTTCGCTAACGCTCAGGATGACATGTGGGCGCGAGCCCGTCCGGACCGCTCTATCGCCGATAGATCGCCCGCACGCCCGGTTCGAAGACCTGGAACGGCTCACCGTACTGGTTCCCCGCGATGTCGCGCCCACGCGCCAGGTAGATCGCATGCGGGAAGTTGTCGCGCGGGAAGAGCTTCACGCTGGTCGGCATGTAGCGCATCGTGTAGCCGCACCGGCGTTTGGCGCTCGTGTTCGCGTTGGACGCGTGGATCAGCTTGGCGTGATGGATGTGGCACTCGCCGCGACGCAGTTCCAGATCGACCGCCGAGCCCTCGTCGAACTGATCCGGCTTGATCCGCGTGCCGAAGACGTTCGTCTCGCGGTCCACCGGTTCGTATTCCGAGAACCCGTAATGGTGCGTCCTCGGCACGACGCGCATGCACCCGTTCTCCGTCGTCGATGCGTCGACCGCCAGCCAGACGGTCAGGACGTTCTGCTCGTCCAGCCGCCCCGACCAGTAGGCGGAATCCTCGTGCCAGGGAACCGCCTTGCCGTCTCCGGCGGGCTTGCAGATGAAATGGCTCGACCACAGGGCGATGTCGGGTCCGACGAACCGCTCCACGAAGTCGAGAACCTCGTCGGCGAGCAGCCAATCGAACAGCTTCGGATGGGCGAAGTGCGGCACGTCCATCGCTTCGGGACGCGCCCCCGGCGGCAGGTCGGCGAGCATCTGCTCGAAGTAGGCGGCGAGTTCCTCGAACTTCGCCTGCGGGAACAGCGGGTGCTGGTAGACGAAGTAGCCCTCGTCCTCCCAGAACTGCACGTCCGCGTCGGAGACATGGATCGGGTGCGAGGATGGCACGGAACCCTCCTTGGTGTCCCTCACGAGTGGACGGTCATTATCGCGGAGCCGCCGCCGCCGCGCAACGCGCCGAGCACGGCGAAGCCGCCCACGGATGGGCGGCTGGTTCCGTATAACGCGATGAATCACACGACCTGGCGCTGCGTGTCCGTGAACTGCAGCCGCTCCGTCTCGACGATCTGGGCGGATCGGATGAGGTCGTGCGGGAAGTCGTGACCACGGCTCAACATCTGATGCTCGTAGCGCTGCATGCCGAACATCTCTTCGGCGAGGCGCACTGCCTCCTGCGGATCGAACTCCTTGCAGGAGAAGATGTCGAGGCTGATGTAGTTCTTTTCGGGGAAGGTGTGGATGCTGATGTGGCTCTCGGCGATCAGCACGAAGCCCGACACGCCCCAGTCCTTGGGGTTCGCCCCGGTGTACTTGAACACGTAGGGCGGCATGATCTTCGTCATGCCGATCTGGTTAGGACATTCGTCCAGAAAGCGATAGATGAGCGACAGGTCCGTGAGGCGATCGTACTCGCAACCGTAACCATCCAGCACCAGATGCGGCCCGAAGCCCATTCTGATCAATTTCCGTAGCCTCCCAGAACACACGGAGGTCCGTGGTCAGGAGCGCGAGTGTCCCGGGGACGTTGCTCCGGCTCGCCTTTGTGGAAGCGCCAAACACCATCCTTGTAAGGGTTGACTTATGTTCGCTTCAAGTCTCGCTTTCCCCCGTCCGGGCGGAAGACTACGACTGGCTAGGTCGAGCGCTCACGCCGGGCGAGAGTCCCCGCAAACTTAGTGGGAACACAGCTTTGGATGGTAGCACCGCGCGACCGGAAGTCAAGCGGTTTTGGGCGAGGAGCGCGGATCATCTTGGGGCTGGAGACGAGCGCTTGGCTTCAGGACACGGTACGTCAGACAGCTGCCATCTGCCTCAGCAACAAGGCCGTTCGAACGCATGACATGATAGGATACCCAGTGACCCGGATGGTAGATCGGGTCGTTGCCGCTGTCTGGTGGGCTCGTCGTCTGGTGCGGCGTGCAATGCGAAGGGGCTGTAGATGGACAAGCGAACTTCGGGGAGTGCGGATAGGAGGTTTGAGGACGAGGATGCCTTTGGTCAGCACACCCGCATCGCAGACGCAATCGTCAACACAATCCAGGACGAAACAAAGCCAGGACGCGCGATCGCTCTCACGGGGGCATGGGGGAGCGGGAAGACATTCACACTCAAAGACGTGAAAAGCGTCTTGGAAGACGACCACACCAACGGTCGCGAGTACTGTGTGTTCCTCTTCGATGCATGGGCTCACCAGGGGGACTCGCTGGCCCGCGCCTTTCTTCACGACCTAACGGGATTGCTCAACCGTAGGAACTGGATAGATCAGGTCACTGCCGACACAACGCATGAGGCCCTCGATACAGTACGAACGCACCGGCGGGAGGACAAGCTTCCGTGTGAGAAACGGGAAAAGACCGACGTAGGTGTGACGCTAGCTGCGTCTGTCCTGGTGCCGGCAGGAGTCGCCGTCATACAATCTTTCGCCCAGAGCGTCTGGGCCACGTGCATCGGTGGTTGGCTGCTACTACTCGGCGCATTGTTGATAGTCGGAGTGAACAGGAGTGCTCTGAAGAGGCAACATGAGTCATTCCAGAAGAATCTGGATCGACTCAGGTTTCAGTATGTGAGCAACACCTCTCTGCTGCCAACGTCTGTGGAGTTCCGCGATCAGTTCGTGAAGCTGCTTCGCTCGTCCCTTGACAGAAACGACGGCCGAACGCTAGTCATTGTGGTTGAGAACATCGATCGACTCGACTCCTCCGACGCTCTCCACATATGGACAATTCTCCGTACGTTCTACCAGTTCGAGGCATGGAGCCAATACGAATGGTTCAAACGCTATTGGCTGATCGTCCCGTTTGATGAAGACATTGTGCGCCAGGCTGATACAGGCAACGGCGAGAAGACGATCGCGTTTGTCGATCGTCTGTTCCGGTACCGCTTCCATTTGCCGAATCCGACCTTGATCCGCTGGCACGAGTTTCTTGAGAAAAGAGTCCAAGAAGCCATACCCGACCTATCTGCCGGAGACACGTCAGACATACGCCGCGTCTTTGCCTCTACGCGTAAGGCGGTGCCAGGATCGGTCGGGACGAACCGACCGACACCACGTGACATCTCTCGCTTCGTCGATGACCTTTCGACCTCGTGGCGGCAGTGGGTCAATAGCATCCCCATCACACACCAAGCTCTGTACATCGCATTGCGCAACGACCGCTCGTTCAGCGCTGCTAGCTTCGAGAAAGGCCTGACGGAGTACTCGAACGAGATTCGCCGATACACCGCGTTTCTTGGCGAGGATCTGCGCACATCGCTGGCATCGCTCCACTTCGCATTGCCCGCCGAAGAGGCACTCCACCCCATCTTCGAATCGAAGATCGCTGCCGCGCTCGATGCAGCCGACGGCGAGTCTCTTGCTGAAGACAAGCAGTTAGTCGGATTCAACGCCGTGCTCCAGACAGTCGTCTTGCACCGGTTCGACAATCGGACCGAGTCGCCTGACAAACCCGGGCTCGTCCCCAACGCCGCCGTGGCTCTGCAACAGGCAGGCATCACCGACCCGCAGTCGTGGCAGATGCTTCGGCAAGACGCAATGAGGATCGAGCGCTGGGATGGCGACGACGGGAATCTGGCAGACGGGATTTTTGCTCTCGTGAACTCCGCCGAGATCGAGACGGACCGGGTCGGTTTTGTGGAGCGCATCGTCGACAACCTTGCCAGGTCCCTGCAGACGGACACGGCATCCAAGCCGCCTTCAGACCTTGGCAGTTTCGCTCAGGCGGTTTGGCGCCTGTTCAGTGCCCTCCATGAGCAACCGGGGCTCCACAACGCACTGGCGCACTTCACACTCCCGCAAGACCTGGATACATGCAAGGGGTTTCTGGGCGGGATCGGCAAGATGATCCGCAGCACGGAAAGCGAGCCGCTTGCCAGCTACTTCACACCGGAGAGCGGCACGGAGTTGGTGGCATCCGCCGCGGTAGCATGGGACTTCACGGACGACTCCTTCAAGGATACAGACCTCATCCGGACTCTATTCACAGTTGGCAAGGGCTGGGACTGGTCGCCACTCGTCGAAAGAGTGGACATCTTCCTGCGGAACGATGTTCGACGCGACAAACAGTCCGTCCCCCGGGCTCTTGTTCAGCTACTCGATCTCACATTGCCTGATTGGTCCGAGCAGACGTGCGGATCGGCAGAGACTGCCCTCAGCAGGTTGGCGACAGACGGGATCATGTTCGCCCTCGGTCCTTACATCTCTAACATCAGAGCAGCTTGGTTCCTCTGTCTGCTTGCCTATGGAGGTGGCGCGCGTGAACTTGCCGCCACACCTGAATCGCGGGACGGTCGGCATGGGTTCAATACTTACGTCAACGTTACACCCCACGAGTTGGACACAACGGTGGCATCGCTGGCTGTCAAGTACCGCCTGGTTGAAAGGCTCTTGTCTCGGCTTACACCAGCGCAGGATGGCCAGCAACTGATGGCTAAGATACGCCGTCTGCTCCAATGCGCCCTCGAGCAGACCGGCATCCGTGGTTTCCCCACTGCGGACAAGGCTGAGAACTGGTTGGCTGATCCGGAGCTGATGAAGTCTGGGTTCCAGCATGTGCTCAAGGTGATGAGAGCGTTCGAGTCTCGCCTGCTGCAAAATAACTTCACCAAGTTCGAGCAAATGGTGTCGTTCGTGGAGTCGCGGGAAACCCCAGCCGACCCGACGGCCTGATCATCTCTTCCCGTGACTCCTGCGGCCTGCGCCAAGCAGCGATGGGGCTAACCCGCCGCGCAGTTCCTTCCTAATCCCCAGCATCCTGAGGCACTATTGGGTCGAATCCCCCGACCCCGCGGAAGAGAGGATGTCGTGAACTCGAGCTCCGTTCGCGTCCGATTCGCACCGTCGCCCACCGGATACCTCCACATCGGAGGCGCCCGCACCGCCCTGTTCAACTGGCTCTACGCGCGCCACCACGGCGGGACCTTCATCCTGCGGATCGACGACACGGACGAACAGCGCAGCACGGAAGCCTCCACCACTGCCATTTTCGACTCGATGCGCTGGCTCGGTCTCGATTGGGACGAGGGTCCCGACGTCGGCGGGCCCCACGAGCCCTACTTCCAGTCGGAACGCGTCGCGCGCCATCAGGAATGCGCGCGGAGGCTCCTCGACGAGGGTTCCGCCTACTACTGCTACTGCACCAAGGACGAACTCGAAGCCAAGCGCAAAGAGGCGGAGCAAGCCAAGCGCCCGTATCGCTACGACGGCAGATGCCGCGACCTCACCGCCGACGAGCGCGCCGCGTTCGAGCGGGAGGGCAGAACGCGCGTCGTGCGCCTCAAGGTCGAGAGCCAGACGATCCGCGTCCCCGACCTCGTTCTGGGCGATGTCGTCTTCGAAGCAGATACGCTCGACGACTTC
>VGLH01000031.1 GCA_016866785.1 Candidatus Poribacteria bacterium | reverse complement strand
CCTCGTCGGATCGTCGCAGCACCAATCGCTCGGTGTACCAGTCGTTCGGACGACCCAGGTACTTGAGCTGGCTGCGCTTCTGCCGCTCGGCGACCTCCCAGGTGTCTCGCGGCAAGCCAGTCACCTGGTAGCCGTACACCGCATCCGTGTAGGTGTCTTTGTAGAGCCCAAGGCGAACCTCGTTATCGTCCACCTTGCCGATGATCGTGTCCTCGTCGCCGCCGCACCCGGCGACAGCAGCCAGGCATAGGACTCCGATCCAGGCTCTGATCCGACAGACGTCCTGACTCCCGGTTCGAGTCATCGTCGACTCCTCCCGTCACTGGGCACATGGCTCGGCTGCGCACTTCCCCGCCGGGCATGGTAGCATGGCGACATGCCTTCACCAACGCCGCCCGACGATCCTAGGAGGGAACCCGCGTCGCTGCTCTCTCGCTTGATCCGGGTTCCGTCCACGCCGGGCAGCGGACTCGACACCGAAGTCTCGTCGCTCCTGTGCGACTGGTCGGCGCACGCGGGCGTGCCATCGCGCATCGTCGAGCCGGTCGCCGGGAAGGGGTCGTTTGTCGCGTCCATCGACGGCACGTCCGAACAGCGACTCCTCTTGCTGTGCCACGTCGATGTCGCCGAAGCCGATCCGCAGGGCTGGACGGTCGCGCCGTTCGCGGGCGCTATCGAGGCTGGCGAGGTCTGGGGTCGCGGGGCGGTTGACGCCAAAGGGCTGACGGTCGTCTGGTTGGCGGCGCTGGAACGCATCGTTTCGGCGCGGACGCCTCTTCGGCGAGGCATCACGCTGGTCGCGGCTTCGGACGAGGAATCAGGCGGCGCGCACGGGACTCAGTGGTTGGCGGAGCACGTTCCCGAAGTCCGTGACTGCGCAGCTGGCATCTGCGAGGGAGGGGGCGTCGTCGTCATGGTTCGCGGGCAGCCGTTCGTCACGTGTCAGATGGGCGAGTGCGGAACGGCAACCGTGGTCGGCGCAATCGAGCGGTTGCCCGACCGAGCCCTTGTCCGCATCCCGTCGCGTTCGATGCGAGCCCTTCGACGGTCGTTGGAACCCTTGGTCGGTCGATGGTTCGCGCACCAGGCGGCGCGCTCTCGGTGGGTGAGGTATCGGCTCGACTGTCCCATCGACCTCGAAGTCGTGTCACACGCGGTCTACGAGCGCCGAGGGGAGTCGGGTCATCTGCGGTTCCCGCCTGGAGTCGATCCAGCAGCGCTGGCAGATGCGCTCGGCAGCGGCTTCGGCATTCCGTCCGGCGATCTGAGTGCGGACGTCAGCGAGCCAGCGACCGAGTCGCCTGCGGACACACCGCTATACGGCGTTCTGGAATCAGCCACCCGCCGGTTCCTTCCGAGAGCGCGAGTCGTGCCGCACGTCACGCCCGGCATGTCCGACGCCCGGTTCCTCCGTCGTCGCGGAATCCCCATGTACGGCTTCTTTCCGTTCCTGCCAGCAGATGCAGCGCTCCGGCAGCACTCGGTCGATGAGCGACTCTCCATCGCCGATCTCCGCCGATCCATCGACGCAGCGGAGTGGGTCCTGCGAAGGTTTTGCGGTTAGGGAGCCATCCGCTGGAGTCGTCGCGGACTGCCCGCTTGTCGTTGGCGGCGGCGACGCGCTAGCATGGCGATCACCTTGAACCGGTGAGTAGCGCGAGCGATCCTCGCGACCGCAGTGGTGCAGCAGGAGATGCGATCGATGTCGATACCAGCGACGAACGCAGATGGCGCGGCGGCGATCCCCTTCACCGATGAGCAGCGGTATGTGTTCGACGTGCAGGGCTGGATCGCCATCCCGGACGTTTTGTCTGACGATCAGGTTGGCGAGATGCGCGAGTTCACGTACCGGCTCCACCGCGACCGCGGCTCCATCTCGCCTGCGCATCGGTCGTCCATCGGCGGACCTCTCGAAGCCTTGACCGACCACCCCATCGTGCTGGGTTTCATGAACGAGTTCGTGGCGCACCTGCACCACGCCAGCGAGGAGTGCTACGGCTTCCGCTTCGAGGGCAGCTTCAGCACCATCCGAGGCGCGGGACACGACAACTTCAGCCCCCATGGCGGAAACGGCATGCTGCGTTTCCCCGGCAACCATCACACGTACCATGTCGTTCCGGGGAAGGCTCACAGCGGACTGACGCGAGTCGTCTGGGAGCTGAACCAGGTTCGCGACGGTGACGGCGGAACGGCATTCCTCTGCGGCAGCCACAAGGCTGCGTTTGGAGCTCCACCGTCGCTTCTGGGTCGCGATTCCCCGCGATGGGAGTCCTATTCGTGCCCGGCGGGCTCCGTATTGTTCTTCACAGAGGCGATCACGCATACAGGCTGGGTCTGGTCGAACACGGAATGGGATCGCGTCGCGATCTTCAACTCGTACAACACCGTCGGCAGCAAGTGGCACAAGTGGGAGCCGCACCCCGAACAGCTCACGGCAATGCCGCCGAAACGCCAGACGCTCTTCCGAGGCGTCTACTGCCAGGATAACGTCGTCCGCGGATGACAGACAGGAGTCGCTGCCCGATGGATGGTCGAACGTCTGAACGAACCGGCAGGCTTCCAGACGGCAGCGCCGCCCGCATCGCCTGGACAGACGGCATCATCCAAGACGTGTCGGCGCTCCCAGGCGGGGCCGATGTCAGCGCGACCATCGCTCCCGCGCTGGTGGACATCCAGGTCAACGGCTACGGGGGATATGACATCAACTCGCCGACCGTCGAAGCTTCGGACGTGATCGAGATGGCTCGGATCGTCTGGAGCACCGGCGTCGGCTCATTCCTGCCGACCGTCGTCACCGGCTCGCACGACCGCATGTCGCGCTCCATCCGCACGGTGCGCGAGGCGTGCTCGAAGGAGCCCCTGGTCGCGGAGAGCGTCGTCGGGCTCCACATCGAGGGACCTTACATCTCGCCCGAAGACGGTCCTCGCGGCGCTCACCCGAAAGACCACGTTCGCCCGCCAGACTGGGACGAGTTCCGGCGATGGCAGGACGATGCCGACGGCACGATCCGGCTCATCACACTCTCGCCAGAATGGAACGGAGCCAACGCCTTCATCGAGCGAGCGACGGCGTCCGGCGTCCGGGTGGCGCTCGGTCATACCCAGGCTTCTGCGCGGCAGATACACGACGCCGTCGAAGCAGGCGCGTCGCTATCGACCCACCTTGGGAACGGTGCGCATGCAGTCCTGCCGCGGCACCCGAACTACATCTGGGAACAGCTCGCCGACGACCGTCTCTGGGCGAGCTTCATCGCCGACGGGCACCACCTACCCCCCGCCACGATCAAGTGCATGATTCGAGCGAAGTCGCCGGAGCGCACGATACTCACGAGCGACGCGGTCGCGCTTGCGGGGATGGCTCCAGGGCGGTATGAGGGCTTCGAGTCGCGAGCAGTCGAGGTGTCCGCGAATGGGCGCGTAACGCTTGCCGGAACGCCCTACCTCGCTGGAGCCGGATTACCCTTGATCGACGGCGTCGCGAACGCGATGCGCTGGCTCGAGTGCTCTCTCGCCGAGGCATGGCGCATGGCGACTGCGAATCCGGCGTCGTTCATCGATGCGCGGCCAAGCGCTCGACTGGAACCTGGGGAACCAGCGGATTTGGTCATGCTGCGCGCCGACGCGCATGGGCTCACGGTAGTCGAGACCGTGGTCGCAGGAGAAACGGTGTTCACGGAGGACGTGAGCGAATAGCCCGCAGACCATGCCGACATCACGGCGTCGGCGGAGCCTGATGGAAGGAGACAGAGCTCGGAGCGTTGCGATTCCATGTGTCAACGTGACGGATCGTCGTCGGAAGGGATCACGATGAAAGTAGCTTTTATCGGTGTTGGCGGCATCGCCGGAAGCTATCTGAACAGCCTGGCGAAGTTGGACGATGTCCACGTCGCGGCAGTGTGCGACGTGAACCGTGAACGCGCCGAGAGCGTGGCGGCGAAGTACCACTCGCGCGTCTATCTGGATCACAAGTCGATGGTCGACGACGAGGAGCTCGACGCGCTCTTCATCGCCATACCGCCGTTCGCACACATGGATCAGGAGACGTACGCAGCCGCGCGAGGCATCCCGCTGTTCGTGGCGAAGCCGGTGGGCTTGTGCCTCGCCACGACGCGAGTCGCGTTGTCGGCGATCCGCCAGCACGGCGTTCTGACCAGCGTCGGGTACATGTGGCGGCACTCGGACTTGACCGACCGAGCCTTCGAGCTGATCGACGGCAGACCCATCGGCATGGTCATCGGCAACGTCCACGTGAACACGCCCGGAACGGCGTGGTGGCGGGTGCTGGGTGAGTCCGGGGGACAGATCGTCGAGCAGTCGACACACATCTACGACCTGGCGCGCTACTTCTGCGGCGAAGTCACCGAGGTCCACGGATGGGGCGGCAGCCGGCTCAATCCAGCCATCGACTTCGAGGACGTGACAACGGTCAATCTCCGCTTCGCCAACGGCACGGTGGGCAACGTCACGTCCACGTCGCTGGTGCGCACGGGTCGCTACACGCTGGAGCTCCTCGGAGCCGACTGGCACCTGATCTTGGAGTACGCCGCCAACCGAATGCGCGGACACATCGGCGGCGAGACCGTCGAGTTCCAGGCAGCCGAGAGCGGCTACTACATCCAGGTCGAGCGCTTCATCCGCGCCGTGAGAGAGAACAAGCCGGAGATGATCCGGTCGGACTTCGCGGACGGCGTTCGCAGCCTCGCGCTGACGCTCGCAGCCAACGAGTCGATGCAGACCGGCGACGCCATCCAGGTTCCACACATCGATTAGCCACGAGCCGCTTCGGAATCGCGTATGGAGTTGCCCGCTGACTGTATCAGCCCAATCCAAGAGTGGAGGAGGCGCGACGCGCCATGAGCTCGACACAACCGCTGCTTCGCGCGGCGCTTCGCGGGTCTCTCAGGCTGAACCTGCGCACGCGGCACCAAGTCTTCAAAGGAGCCGACGAGTGGACGGCGTCGACCGTCATCCACGACTTCCCGGTCGCCGAGACAGCGTTGCTGCTCTGCGATGTGTGGAATGAACACTGGTGTCGCGGCGCGACCGAGCGCGTCGACGCGATGGTTCCCAGAATGAACCAGGTGGTTTCGTTCGCGCGGGGCCACGGCGTTCAGGTCATCCACGCCCCGTCGGACACGCTCGACTTCTACGCCGAGAGCGAGCCGCGAGAGCGGGTGCGGCTCGCGCCGCCCTGCGATCCTCCAGTTGATCTGCCCATCACGGATCCGCCGTTGCCCATCGACGACTCCGACGGCGGATGCGACACGGGTGAACCGCCCTGGCGGAAGGCGTGGTCCCGTCAACACCCAGGGATCGAGATCGCCCAGAGCGACGGCATCTCGGACAATGGGCGGGAGGTCTACAGTCTGCTGCGTCAGCTCGGGATCGGGAACCTGATCATCATGGGCGTGCACACGAACATGTGCGTGCTCGGGCGGTCGTTCGGGATCCGTCAGATGACGCGGTGGGGGATTCGCTGCGTGCTCGTCCGCGACCTGACCGACGCCATGTACAACCCGAAGATGCGTCCGTTCGTCTCCCACGACGCCGGGACGCAGCTCGTCATCGAGCACATCGAGAAGTACTGGTGTCCGTCGGTCTTGAGCGACGACCTGCTAGCCGTACACTCGGAGTAGCCGAGACCAGCCTGGTGGGATGCCGACGCGTATGCGTCGGCATCCACCCGATGCGCTACCTCATGCCCTTCAGCTCTGCCCAAGTCGCGGCGGCTTTGCCGTCCGGCTGAACTGCCGTCGTCGTCATCGGCTCGAATCCGAGGTAGTCGATCTCGGCGGAGACCCCCGCCGCTGTGCCCGGATCGAGGCGGAACACCTTCACGTTGTGCTCCTGCCAGCCGCCGCGCTCCATTTTCACCGTGATGTCCTTGAACGAGCCTCCGGTGTCGGCGACATCAAAGTTCTGGCGCTGGACTTCCCCCCAAGCCGTATCTTCGACGGTGATGTAGTAGATCTGCCACGTGCTCGCGGGCGACGTCTTGAGCCGCATGTACAGGGTCGGGAACGCCTTCCCGCTGAAGGTCTCATACGAGACCTTGTTCCACTCGCCGCCGGGGAAGAAGTAGGGGTCCGCGCCGGTCGATGCCGCGACCTTCAGGACGCCTGCCTCGACCGAGAGAGCGGTCTGGTTGACCGCCGTCCATCCCTCGATGTCGGATGCCTTGTCGAACGTCCACTTCGGCGCCGCGTTCACTGCCATCGACAGCGAAAAGAGCGCGGCTGCTGTCAGCGACACTACTCCATGCATGCTCACTCCTCCTTTGTGATCTCCACCGAACCTATCGTTCCGCCTTGAGGGCTCCCCACGCGACGGCTGGTCTCCCAACGGGATCAACGGCTTTCGCGCCTTCCGGCCTGCCAACGAACGAGATGTAGTCGATCTCCGCCTTGACGCCGGCGGCGGTGCCCGGGTCGATGCGGAATCCTTTGATGTCGCTATCCTGCCATCCGCCGCGCTCTAGGACGACCTCGATGTCCTGGAAGTCCGCCGCCATCGCGACATCGAAGTTCTGTCGCATGACCTCGCCCCAAGCGCCGTCCTTCGTCGTCACGTAGTAGATCTGCCACGTGTTCGCCATGTTGACCCGAAGGCCCATGTAGAGCGTCTTGTTCTTCTTGCCGTTGAATGGCTCATAGTCGGCGACGTTCCAGTTGCCTCCCGGGAACATGTACGGGTCCCCGCCGAGCGACTCGGTGAGCAGGACCCCGCGCTTGTTCTTCTTGGCATCCGTGACCTGGTCGATGTCCAGCGGCGCGAGCTGGTTGATCGCCCCCCACTGGAGGAGCTCTTTCTCGTCGTCCTTCGTCTCGAACAGCCACTCCGGTCCCACATCGACACCAACCGCCCACGCCTGAGCCACCCCGCCCAGAGCCAAAGCAGCACAGAGCCATGCCAAACTCGAAATACGTGTACGCATCATGGTTCCTTTCGTCGGCTGGGCCCAGACGTCGTCCGCATCAGTTCCTCGAACCGCAGCCGTAGCGTCTCATCGTCGGGATTCAGCGAAAGCCCGCGCTTCGCCGCCGCACGTGCCGCGTTCGCGTCGTGGCGCGCCCAGTGCACGGTGGCGAGCGTGTCCCAGTAGTTCGCGTTCGCTGGTTCCATGTTCGTCGCCGCCGTCGCATGCCTCAGCGCCTCGTCCAGCGAGGACTCCTGTTCGGCGAGCAACAGCGCCAGGTTGTTGCGCGCCGACGCCAGCTCAGGGGACAACTCGACGGCGCGCCGGTATGCCGTGACCGCCTGACCCGGCTCCATGAGCTTCGTGTAGGCGAGCCCGAGGTTGTGCCACAGACCGCCATCGTCAGCGCGGAGCTCGATCGCGGCAAGGAACGCGCGGGAAGCCAGGTCGTACCTGCCGCGCGTCATGTGAACCGCTCCGAGGCTCGCCTGACTGCGCGCATCGTCGGGGTTCAGCCGCGCGTGCTCATCCGCCCGCAGCAACAGCGCTTCGGTGACTCGCAGGCGCTCGAAGCGTGTGGACGCCTCCTCGGCGTCGGACTCTCGACCGAGCCGACGCAACGCCTGCGACATGCCGTACACAGCGTCGGCATAGTCGGGCTGAACCGACGCCGCACGCGAAAAAGCCGCCAGCGCATCCCCGAACCGCGAGCGCCTCATCGCGACGCGCCCCTGACCGTAGAGAGCCAGCGCCGCCGCCGGTTCCGTCCGAACGGCGGACTCGTAAGCACGCGAAGCCCCGTCCAGATCGTTCTGCCTCAATCTCACGTCGCCCAAGCCGGTCCAGGCATCCGCGGACGATGAGTCGATCTCGGCAGCTCGCGCAAACGCAGTCGCCGACTCCGCGAGCTTTCCTTGTCGGAGCGTCAGGATTCCCAGGTCCAGATGCGGAGCGAACGCGAGAGGATCGGCTGCGACCGCGCGCCGATACGCTTTCTCGGCTTCTGCGTACTGCCTCTGCTCGCTGCGGACGACCCCGAGCTGGATCAGCGCTTGGACATTGAGCGGATCCGAATCGAGGACGTGTGTGAGCTCTCTTGACGCCGCAGCGTAGTCGCCCACTTCGGCGTAAGCGGCAGCGAGCTCGGTCCGCGCGGCAGAGCTCGTCGCATCGAGCTCGAGCGCGGCAAGCAGGGGGGCAATCGCTCGTTGCGGGAACCCCGCCTGGCGATGGAGCACGCCCAATCGAAGACGCGCCCCGTATGACCCGGTCGAGAGAGCGACTTCCGACTCCAACTCAGCGCGCTGCTGCTGATACTGAGTGGGCGTAGCCCCGGCGTCCGCGACCGCTAGTAGCAGGGCACAGAAGCAGAACGACGCTCGGATCCAACGCCCCATGCGCCGATGCGCGTCAGGAGCTAGTGCCGCTTCAGCTCTGCCCATCGCACCGTCGCCTTGCCGACGGACTCGACGGCGAGGTACGTCCCTGCTTGGATCGTCTTGATCTCGTCGAGGCTGATGACTCGGTTAAATAGGAAAACGTCATCGATGATGCCGGTGAAGAACTCCTGCCCCGGGTTGCGGGCCCCGACCATGATGGCGCCGTCTGTCGCGTCCACCTTGGGCGGCTTGCCGCCCTCGCCAGCCAACGCCGCGTCGAAGTAGATGCTGACGCCCTTCGACGTATCGTGGGTCACGGCAACGTGCGTCCAGGTCGTGGTCAACGGCTTCGTCGTGACGGCTTTCTGAGCCCATCCGCCGCCCGACGTAGACCACACGTAGACATTCTGGTTCCGATTGTAGATGACCGCCCATTTCAGCGTGCCGCCGGCGACCATGTAGTTCCAGTCGCTGATCTGGTTCTCGGCTCGCTTCACCCAGAAAGCGACAGAGAACTTCTCGTTGAGCTGGAGCGCGTCGGTGATGGGCACCTTGACGTGGGTCGACTTCCCACCCTCGAACGACATCGCTTTGCCGATCTTGCCGTCGACCAACGATGGGTTGTTGACGAGCTCTGCGGGGTTCTTCGCGTTGGACAGATCGGACGTCGTGTTCCCCTTGGCATCGTCCAAGGGCAGGTAGAGCACGACGGAGTCGTCGATGGCTGCCCACAGGGGCAGCCCGATGGCGACCAAGGCGAGTGCAGCCACGAGAGTGCGTATCGGGCGTCGCCGACGAGCCATGTCCACCCTCCTTCGATGGGATGCCGCGTCTTGGCTGAGCTCTCGACCAAGATACCGCAGCGGAGTAGACGGGTCAACTTGCGCGCAGTGTTAGGCAGGAGCATCGGTTTGTCGCGCCTCTGGAACCTTCCCCTTCCGAATGGGGGAGGTCAGGTAGGGGGTTGGGCGACGGATGACGACAGCGCGCTGGTCATGCCTTGTCCGCTCCGAAGTTCGGAATAGACACCCAATGAGGCTCGCTTCGTATCGCGCCCGCCCCACGGGCGCATCGGTCTTCGGCTCCAACGGTCATTCCGCTGACGACGGACGGTTCGCGAGTGCGTTGGGTCGAGGGTCGGACCCCCCTTCCTTGCCTTCCCCCTCTTGGACCAAGGGGGAAGGAGCGCTTCACGGCGGTCGCGGTGTCGGAATAACCTGTCAGATACCGCCGTCGAGTCGCCATTCGCGGTTAGGATTGTCGCAGCGGACGGCGGCTCGAAAGCGTCGCACGGAGCCATCGTACATCGCGACGGCGTAGGGCACGAAGACACCGCATCCGGCGGCGTATCGACGGTCGGGCTTCTGATAGGGTTCGCCGATGTCGAGCACGCCAGCGACCGAGACGAGACCGCTCTTCGACCAGTCCGTATCGTCGTAGTTCGGTGAGGACAGCGTGGACGCTTCGGTATATCGGCACGCGGCGAGCGCCTCGAAGAACCGCCGAACGAGAGTTCGCGCAGGTTCGACGTCCAGATCGGCGACGACTGGGATTCTGTCCGAATCGAATGTCTTGTTGTCCGTGTCCAATGATCGGGTGGTTGCGTACTTCGCCAGGATGCGCGTCGCCATCGAATCGGTAGTCGTGTTCTCGCGTTCGGCTTGCTTCTGCAAGACATCGTATACGGTCGCGTCGAGTTCGAGTCGAAGTTGCTTGACCATGTCTTGGAACTCCTCTCGCAATCGGTTGCGAGCGCGTTGCAGACGACCGAGCACGGTGCTTTCAGGAACGTGCAGTAAGTTCGCTACCTCGTCGTAGGTGTAGCCGATAATGTAATGAAGAACGACCGATTCGCGTTCTCTCGGAGGCAACACATCGATGGCGTCCCAGACCTCTTGACGCAATTCGTCTCGGCGATATGTCTGTATGGCAACACTGTCGTCCGTCGACGTTTCAAGGCGGCGACGATACTGATTGCGAAGCCAACGATTCGTCAGATTACTCGCGATACGTATCAACCATGCGCCGAATCGCTTTGGATTGCGCAACCGATGCATATCGCGCCACGCAATCACAAACGATGCTTGAACGATGTCCAACGCCGCGTCGAGGTCGTTGATTTGCGACATCGTGAACCGAAGCATTGGTTTTCGATACGCGTCGTAAAGACGCTGAAACGCCGAGTGCGAGCCGGTCAAGGCGTCGTTCACCCAACGTTCCTCGTCCTGCATCTTCATTCGACGTTCCGGCCGCGCGAGTGTTCTTAGATAAGGTTCCTCTCGACACCATAATCCTAACATGACCCACGACAAGACTCCGTCCGGCGCTTCGGTTCGCATTCGCACCGACGCTGAATCCGACCGCCTGCAGATGAGGTGTGTGGATCTCGCCGCCGAACGGGCTGATATCCGGGTAACCCATGTCGTCGACAAGAATGACGACGATGTTGGGGCGCTGCGTCTGACGGGATTCGTCCATGGGCATCCTTCGGTCACATCTCCGCGCAGGTCAGGTGTGCGGAAGCGCGTCGCGGATGACTCGGATGTAGGCGTCCTCCCAATCCCACAGATCTTCGGGCGTCGAGGGCTCGAGCTTCGGCATCGCTTCGAGCACCTGCGCCGGGTCGGGTGTCCGCATGACCAGGTTGGCGATCTTGGGCAGCAGGGAAACGGCAGAGCCGCGGACGTCCACCGACACGTTCAGGACGCGCGTGCCGACCAAGCCGAACGCGGGCAGGCTCGCGTGCAGACGAGCCGACACGACCGTGTGAGCCGACGCGTACTCGCGCAGCAACGTGAAGGCGTCCCCGTGATACCAGAGGTCGTCATCCGGTACGGTTCTCCGGAACGCCAAGTATTCGTCGTACGCATGACACACGACGCGTGCCTGATATCCGGCGTCGACCAACGCACGATAGACGGCTCCCCATGCGAGGGCGGTCGCTTCGCCTTTCCGCGCCGCACCGTGCAGCCGTCCGCCGCCGCGGCGCGTGGCGAACCGGAGCGGGGCCGGCACGACGAAAACGTATGGTCGGTGATGCGAAGGCTGAATATTCCAGTGTCGGGTCGCCCACGTCGCCGAGCACGGCAGATGGTGGTTCGGGATGCTCAGAGCGTTCAGGAGGGCGTGCGCGTAGGGATCGCGCACCGTGGTGCACAGGCTCCACGGAACGCGTTCGCGAATGATCTTCCGTGTCTTGGAGCTCCGCATGCAATCCGCGACGTAGTCCTCGACGGTGATATCGGCATGGGAGAACCCGGCGCCCCCTGCCATCGTGAATACGCGGAGACGCCACTTCGCCACGAAGTCGCGCCAGAGATCGCGGTCGTACCAGTACATCCAGCGGCTGTAGTTGTTGTACTGGGGCATCCCGCCGTAGACGAGGAACGGGGCGATTCGGACAGCCGACTCGTGTTCCTTGAACCCGCGCGCCGAGAACCGGTCGATGAGCAGCCATCGCTGAGGACCCAGCGCCTGCTCGAACAGGTGCTGGAGCCCAACGCCGATGAACGTGTCGCCGGGGTTGTGCCCTGTTCGCACGGTCGTCGTGATCAGTGGGATCGCCGTCATCGGTTGTTCCGTCGGGATGGCGATGGGCGCTGACTGCGCTTTTGGCTAGGGGTCGCGGGCTGCGGGCGAAGCCGTCGTCGAAAGCTGATCCACGGACGGCGACGCTCTTTATCCGTGCGACGGGGCGTCATCCGTGGCATGATTCTCTCTGAACCGTCGCAGCGGGTCAAGCGTTCAGCGAGCCGCAGACCAACCGCGTGGCGGGCTGACAGATGGGCTTTACGGGAGCGCCGTGCGGTTGCATCGTCTGAGCCGTGAACCAAGGGAACGGTAGGGAGTGCGCACTATGAGCGGAACGGACCTGGGCGAGCTACTCGATCGGGCGGAGCTTGAGTCGGATGCCGGGCGGTACGAGGATGCCGTCGGCACGTATGCGGAGATTCTCGAGGCGAGCCCCGACCATGAGCGCGCCCAGCTCGGATTCGTGCGCGCACTTCTGAAGTCCGGCAAGGCGGATCAGGCGTTCGAGTACCTCCAGCCTCGCGAATCGACGATCCGCGAGGGCATGGTGCTCGCGGAACTGGGACGGCTGTACTATGAGAAGGAACGCTTTCAGGAAGCCGCCGCGGCATTTCAACGCGCTGTCGATCAGTATCCCGACGACGGTGCGATCACTGCCAACTTGGGCTTCGCCATGTGGCAGCTCGGAGAGCGTACGGCGGCGTTGCGCGTACTTCAGGATGCGCTGCCCAACGTGACGCAAGACGCGCTCCTTTCGGCGAACATGGGGCAAATCTTCATGCAGTTGGGCATGTGGAATGAAGCCGTGTCGTCCTTGGAGCGGTACCTCGCCGACTTCCCGAACGACATGCAGCGCCGAATCATGCTGGCGTTCTGCCTGAAGAACGCAGGCTGGCGCGAGGAAGCCGAGACGATTCTCCGCGAAGTCCTGACGATTGACCCCAATAACGAGAGCGCCCAGCAGCAACTCGATCTGATCCTCTCGGAAGAACCCGACACATCCGATGAACCCGCGCCGGCTCAACAACGGAGAACGGAAGCATCTCTCGACCTGCCGAACCTCGATCTGGACGTACCCGATGACACCGGCGCTGGCGAAGTGCCGCAGTGGGACTTCTCGGACGTCGATGTGGTCGATGAGCTCGACGACTCCGCCGTCAAGAAGCGCGTTGCCGAAGCGTTGGTCGAGGGCATTCGCCCGTTCCTCGACACCGACGATCTGAGCGGAGCGCTCGCGTACCTCGAACAGCAGCGGACAACGTCGGAAGCTCCTGCCGAAGTGCTCAACCTGCTGGGCAAGCTGTTCGTCGAGGACGGCGACTATGATGCCGCCGTCGCCACGTTCCGCGAGGCAATCGAGTTAGATCGCCGCCACGCGCAGGCGTACAGCAATCTGGGCGTGCTCCTGTGGCAGATGGGCGAGATGGACGAGGCTCTCGAAGTGCTGCGCGGTGCAATCGAGCTGGACGCCGAGGACTTCGACGCGCTGGCGAATCTTGCCCTGATCTGCCACCAGTGCGGACTTCACGACGAGGCGGTCAACCTCTACACGTCCTACCTCGAAGCCAGACCCGAAGACACGCATATCCGGCAGGAACTCGCCGAGTGCTACGTCTTGCTGGAGGAGACGTCGGCGGCGCTCCAGGAGCTCGACACCGTCCTGCTTCTGGAACCGGACAATGAGAAAGCGCAGAAGCGGTACGACGAGCTCTCCCAGCAGTCGCAAGGCGACGCGGTCTGACGCCTCCGCGAGGGAACGCATGCACGTCCTGATCACGGGCGGAGCCGGTTTCATCGGAGCCAACCTCGTCCGCTATTGGCTCGCCGCCCACCCGGACGACGTGGTCGTCGCCATGGATCGCCTCGCGTACGGCACGCGGCCGGAGAACCTGATCGGCTGCGTCGAGCACGACCGACTGCGATTCGTACGCGGCGACGTCGCCGACGAGCCGACCGTTCTGAATGTGTTCTCGGAGCACCCGATCGAGGGAGTCGTTCACGCCGCCGCTCAAAGCCACGTGGATCGATCCATCAGTGATCCGGCAGCCACGCTGCGTGACAACGTACTCGCTACGTTCACGCTGCTCGAGGCGTTCCGACGCCATGCGGTCGGAGCCCGCCGGTTCCACCATGTGAGCACCGACGAGGTCTACGGGCAGCTCGGCGAGGACGGCGTGTTCCACGAGAACTCCCCGTATCGCCCGGACAACCCGTACTCGGCGACGAAAGCCGCCAGCGACCATCTCGTGCGTGCGTACGCCCACACCTACGGAATCCGCGCGACAGTGACGCACTGCTCCAACAACTACGGTCCGTACCAGTTTCCGGACAAGTTCATCCCCCGCATGATCCGTCGCGCCTTCGCCCGACAGCCGCTGCCCGTCTACGGAGATGGCTCGAACGTGCGCGACTGGCTCCACGTCGAGGACCACTGCCGCGCGATCGACAGAATCTTCCAGTCGGCTCCCGGCGGCGAGACCTACTGCGTCGGCAGCAACAACGAGTGGCGCAACATCGACCTGGTGAACGCGCTCTGTCGGCTGATCGACGAGCGGACAAACGCCGATGCGGGCACTCACGCCCGGCTCATCACGTTCGTGCCGGATCGCCCAGGTCACGACTTCCGATACGCGCTGGATGCGTCTAAGCTGCGATCCGATCTCGGGTGGGAACCTCGCGTAGCGTTCGACTCCGGGCTCGCGTCCACGCTCGATTGGTACCTCGCTAACACGGACTGGATCGAGCGCGTCTTGCCGCAACGCGATGATAACGCGTGAGACCGTGATGAATCATTCCACATCGGTAGGGGTGCCCTACCACGTGATGGCGAAGCCCATCGGGCCCCTCTGCAATCTGGACTGCAAGTACTGCTTCTATCTCGAGAAGGAAGCGCTCTACCCGCCGCGCAATCGGTTCAGGATGAGCAGTGAGGTTCTCGAAGCCTACGTATCGCAGTACATCGAGTCGCAGCCGGGATCCGAAATCCACTTCGCATGGCAGGGCGGAGAGCCGACGCTCATGGGCGTCGACTTCTTCCGACGCGTCGTCGAGCTCCAAGCGCAGCACTGCCCACCGGACAAGCGGATCGCTAACGCGTTCCAGACCAACGCGACATTACTCGACGACGAATGGTGCGCGTTTCTCGCCGAGAACCGGTTCCTCGTCGGCGTCAGCATCGACGGGCCCCGCCACCTACACGACCGGTACCGCGTCGACAAGCAGGGACAGCCGACGTTCGACCTCGTGATGCGAGGGATCGAGCTGCTCAAGCGCTATCGGGTCGAGTTCAACACGTTGACCGTCGTGAACCGCGTCAACTCCCGGCACCCCCTTGAGGTCTACTCGTTCCTCAAGGAGCACGGGTCGGGGTACATGCAGTTCATCCCGCTGGTCGAGCGCGCCGCCCCCCCCGATGGACTGCTCACGCTCGCGCCGCCGCCCGCGCTCAGCCAGCCGGAGGAGGCGGGGCAGATCGCCACGCCCTGGAGCGTCGAACCCGTCGCGTTCGGGGACTTCCTATCGGCGATCTTCGACGAGTGGGTGCGTCATGACGTCGGATCGGTCTACGTTCAGCTTTTCGATGTCCAGTTGGGCATCTGGCTCGGACTGCCATCGGCGATGTGCGTGTTCGGCGAGACGTGCGGCAACGCCCTGGCGCTGGAGCACAACGGCGACCTCTACGCCTGCGACCACTACGTCTACCCGGAGCACCGAGTCGGCAACATCACCGATGCGCCGATGCGAGAGCTCGTCGATTCGCCCCAACAGAGGCGATTCGGTGACGACAAGCGGGAAGCTCTGCCTCGCTACTGCCGCGAGTGCGATGTGCGCTTCGCGTGCCATGGTGAGTGTCCGAAGCACCGTTTTCTCACCACGCCCGACGGCGAGCCGGGTCTGAACTACCTGTGCGCAGGGTACAAACGGTTCTTCCGGCACATTGACCCTTACATGAAGGAGATGGCGCGGCTGGTCGAGCGGGGGCAACCCGCGTCGCAGATCATGCAGCTCCTCGCGGAGCGCAAGCGCATCCGGGAATCGGAGGCACGCTGGCAGCGCTCTAGCCGAAACGACCCGTGTCCGTGCGGAAGCGGCAGGAAGTACAAGCGATGTTGCTGGAACCGCGCGCAGGCGTCTGGCGCACGATGATCGGGACGAGGAGGGTGTTCGTCGGAGCGCTGGGCGGCTGCTTATCCCTCTCCACGAAGTCGCGCGACGACGAGCTTCATATCGTCCCAGACGTCACGCTTCGCGTTCGGGTTCCGCAAGAGGAAGGCGGGATGGTATGTCGGCATGACGGCGACGCCGTGCATGTCGTGGAATCGTCCACGAAGTCGCGAGATCCGTTCCTCGGTGCCGAGGAGCAGCTTGACGGCATAGGTTCCCAGCCCGACGATCACCTTCGGGGAGACCATCTCGACCTGCCGTAGCAGAAACGGCTGGCACTCTTGAACCTCAGCGGGCAACGGGTTCCGGTTCTCCGGCGGGCGGCACTTCAGCACGTTGCAGATATAGACCGTGTCGCGCGTCTGTCCCATCGCCTCGATGATCTTCGTGAGCAGTTGGCCCGCTCTGCCCACGAACGGCTCGCCCTGGAGGTCCTCGTCGTGCCCCGGAGCCTCGCCGACGAACATCAGATTCGACGTGGGATCGCCGACACCGAAGACCACCGTGTGACGCGTCGTGTGGAGGGGACACCGCGTGCACTTCTCCGCCTCAGCCCGAACCTGTTCTAGCGACCATCCGTCGAATGGGCCCGTCGCGGGCGGTGGCTCGATCACGAGCTGTCCGGTCTCCGTCGTACGCGGTGGTTCAGGCTGTCGGGTTTGCGGCACTGCTGTTGCGGAGTCCCGCCGGGCAAGCGGAATGCCGAGGTCGAGCTGCTCCTCAAGGCGGTGCCGCAAGGTGACGACCGCGCGACGCAGCTCAACGCGAGGGTTCTCGTCCACAGCCGTCACCCAGCTTGGGCCGCGAGCGCCTGCTTGAATGCTTTGATGCGGTCCACGGGCGTCGGATCGACGCCGTTACGGAGCGCCAGGTAGTAGCTGGTGAAGTCGGCGAAGACCAAGTGGGACATGAGACGAGCCATCAACGACTCTCCCCGGGCCCGGACCTCCGTCACGCCCCGCGCGAGCGGACGAATGAGATCGCGCGTCACGTCGATGCGTCTCCGGATTGCGTCCGGCTCGTGGTCGTCGCGCAGGAACACGACGTGCGCCCGTTCTAGGATGTCGGACGGGTGGCACCACCCCTCGATCTCGTTGTGGTTCATCTCCGGTATCGTATGGCAGTGAGCGAACGACTTGGCGTTCTCGTTGATCTGCCCTCGCCACCGAAGCGCGACCGCCTCCATGCTCTGGGGCGCGTAGATGATCGGCAGGCGGCCGTGCATCGCTTCCGCCAGACGGTACGCCACGCTCTCCGGTCGTTGGCACTCTTCCACGGCGTCGCGGATCACGCTGCCGGCCTCGTCCACAGCCGCATCGACTGCCTCGCCGTCGACGTACTCGAGTCGAGACAGCGCGCGAACCATGGGTCCGAACAGATATAGAACACCGCAGCGCGGCATCATGCCGCCGGGGATCGTGATGAACCCGAGCCCTTGGCGTCGCGCCGCATCGGCAAGCGCGCCCCCGCTCGTCAGGCAGATCACGCGGGCTTCACGTCGGATGGCATCTCTGAGTCCGCTGATAGTCTCTTCCGTGTCGCCCGAATAGCTGGCTGCCACGACGAGCGTGTCTCGTGAGACGTGACCAGGCAACTGGTAGTCGCGGACGACCGTGAGGGGCACGCTCAGCGCGGAGTTCAGCGCTGATTCCACCAGACTGCCACCCATCGCCGAACCGCCCATCCCGACCCAGACGATGTTCCGCGCGCCCCGCAGGCTGTCCGGGAGTTGCGCTTCGTCGCCGATGGCGAGCGCTCGATCCCAATGATCCTTGAGCGAGACGAGAATGGCGAACATCTTGCCCTCGTCGAGGACTCGCAGCGAGTCGAGGCTCATACGCCGTCTCCCACGTCCGCGGCAGATAGGTGGGCGAACGCGAGCTCCGGCTCGGCGGTGACTCGGAGCTGCGCGCACAACGATTCCGATGATAGCGTCCGAACGATCGCCGAAAGATTCTGGACATGCTCCTTACGCGCGTCCGGCGGATAGACGAGCATCATGACGAAGTCGCTGCGCCGCCCGTCGTGCGCCTGGAAGTCGACACCGTCACGGAAGATGCCAAGAACCCCCAGCTCTTCGGCGACGCCATCGTAGACTCCGTGCGGGATCGCCAGCCCTCGCTCCAGCCCGGTGCTCATCTTCCGTTCGCGCTCGAACACGGCGTTCAGGATACGCTGGCGTTCGATGTCTCCCAGTTGGCTCGTGTCCACGAGGACGTCGACGAGATGACGAATGGCTTCCCATTTGTCACGCGCGCCCTCCGCGACCACGACGCGACCCGGTGCGAGCAATCGCTTCAGCACCCCATCGCCCTTCCCAGACGGTGTCATACTTCGAGCTCAGCCCTTTGGATCGATCCACTTGCCGTCGGCTTTGAGGAGCCGCACGAGCTCCTCGACGCCTTGCGCCTCCGGGATTGCCTGCTTGACGATCTCTCGTCCGCGATACAGCGCGATCGTGCCGCCGCCCTTGCCGACATAGCCGTAGTCGGCATCAGCCATTTCGCCGGGCCCATTCACGATGCAGCCCATCACGGCGATGTCGAGCCCGACGAGATGAGACGTCGCCCGACGCACTTCATTCAGTACCGTAGGTAGGTCAAACTTCGTGCGGCCGCAAGAGGGACACGCCACATATTCCACGGTCGTCTTACGAAGACCCAATGCCTGCAGAATCCCGTAGCACACGGGAATCTCGGCTACCGGGTCCTCCGAAAGCGATACGCGGATCGTGTCGCCGATTCCCTCGGCGAGCAGCGTGCCGATCCCAATCGACGACTTCACCCGCGCGTACTCGCCGTCGCCGGCTTCGGTCACCCCCAGGTGGATCGGGTACGGCAGGTTCTCGGCGTCGAGCCGCTGCGCCAAGAGACGGTTCGCTGCCAGCACCGTCGAGACGCGCGATGCTTTGAGGGAGATGACGAGGTCGCGGTAATCGTGCACCTCGCAGATCCGCACGTACTCCAGCGCGGACTCCACCATGCCTTGCGGCGTGTCCCCGTACATGACCGTCAAACGCTCTGCCAGCGACCCGTGGTTCACGCCGATACGCATGGCGACGCCGCGTTCCCTGCAGACGCGGATCACCGGCAGGAGCTCGGACTCGATTGCGTCGAGTTCCTCCTGGACCTCCGCTGGGGAGTAGTCCTCCGTGCGCTGACGCGGCTTGCGGTAGACGAACAGACCGGGGTTGACGCGAACTTTGTCGACTGCCTTCGCCACCTCGACCGCTATCGCCGACCCCTGATGGTGAACGTCCGCGACGAGCGGAACCCGCACGCCCTGTTGCGCGAGGCGTGCCTTGATCTCGCAGACGGCATTGGCTTCCGAAAGGCTGGGAGCGGTCACGCGGACGATTTCGCAGCCGGCGTTACGGAGGCGCAGGATGCCTCGGACGCACGCGTCGACGTCTCGAGTGTCTTCCGTAATCATCGACTGCACGGCGACGGGGGCGCTGCTCCCTATCGGAACGTCGCCGACGTAGACCGTGCGCGTGAGACGGCGCGAAGGGATCAAGTCCATGGAAAGACGAACGCGACCCCGCGTCCGGGCGTTTCGCGTCGTGTCGGCTGGACTACCAATACACCAGGTCCTTCAACGTCACCAGGGCGAAGAGGCCGATCAGCAGCACGAGACTCACCTGCTGGATCGCCACCTGCCACTTGAGGTCGAGCGGCCTGCCACGGATGCCCTCCAACGAGAAGAACATCAACTGACCCCCGTCGACGATGGGGATCGGCAGCAGGTTCACAATCGCCAGGTTCACACTGATGAAGCCCATGAGATAGAACAACGAAAGCAGCGTGTCCCACGACCAACCCCCGCGCTCAATGGTGCGCTGGGTGATGTTGACGATCCCCACGGGCCCGCTGATGTAGCGTACGGACACCTCGCCGACGACGAGGCGTTTGAGGAGCGAAAGCATCTGCCGCGTCGTGTCGACCGTTTTGACGAACCCCTGTCCGACGGCATCGACCGGGGCGTACCGCACGAGTCCTGGCGTCGCGTATTCGACCTCGATCTTCGCCTCCGTGCGAGCGTCGAGGAGCTCGAGCTGCTCCGTGAGCGTGATCGCGCCAAGGTCAAGGGCTCCGTCTGAGGACGAGTAATTCGTCTGGAGCGCCAAGCCCGGGATGACGAACCGATCACCGTCCGCGTGCACGGGCGTGTCCAAAGTCGACGAGCCGGACCGACGCCACAGTAGAACGCGACGCTCACGCTCGAACGTGAGTGTGACAGGCGCGCCCGCCGCAGCCGCTTTTGCCAGTTCCTGGCGGACACGCTCGTAGAGGTCGAGTCGAACGCCGTTCACCGCCACCAGACGGGCGCGGTCTCGCGCGCGCAAGGGTCGCAACGACTCGTTGGCTGTCGCGTCGACGCCCGCCACCGTCACATCGAACCGGGGAGTGACGGTCACCGTCCGCTGCTTTCCTTCGGTGTCAGCGACCGTCAAGGCGACGGGCTCGGTCGGCGCGATCAGCAGCGCAGCGCGGAGCCGCTGAAAGCCCGGCGTCGGCTCGCCGTTCACAGCGACAATCGCATCGCCGGGGTCCACGCCTTCCAGCTCTCCGGGCGCTTCGGAGGCGTCCACATGGGCAACGATGGGACGCGACCGAACGATCACGTCGCGCGGATCGCCGCCTAGCGTGAGAACCGTTTTCCCCTCCGCGGGCGCAGCCTCGGACGCCCCGACCGCGTCACCTGCGGGACCCGTGGCATCCTCCGCGAGGTTGGCTTGTCGGAACTGGTTCCACCCATAGAACGGCGCGCCGTCGACCTTCTCGACGGGAAGACGCTGCTCGCCATCCACGATGACGACGTTCTGAAGCGGCGCAACGCCGATCTGGCCAATCGTCATCTTGCCTCTGAGCACGGCTCGCGGCGTCACGTCGATCTCAGTCGATCGCCCATCGCGGATCAGTTCGAGGGTGATGCGCTTCTCGGGGCGGATCATCACTTCCTGGGTGAACTCGTCCCAAGTCCGAACGGGCCTCCCGTCCACCTTCTGGACGATGTCATGTGGCAGAATCCCCGCGCGAGCCGCTGGCGATATGAAGGACGCGTCGTCGTAGTAGGTTGCGGGAGTCGGCGACGGCTGGATGATCTCGCCGATCACGGGTCGAACCGGCTCCGGCAGACCGTAGGCGGCAAGGCCCGCGAAGACGACGATGCCGACGATCAGGTTGCTGACGGGCCCGGCAGCGACAACCAACATGCGCTTCCAGACCGGCGCCGCGTAGTACTCGCCGCTGAGCCGCTCATCGCCCTCTTCGTATTCACCTGGGAACTTGACGTAGCCACCGGCGGGGATCCACGAGACGCGATACTCCGTACTGCCCCAGCGCCACCGAACCAGGGGAGGCCCGAAACCGATGGAGAAGGTCTCGGCATGGATCCCGACCGCCTTTCCCACCAGGAAGTGGGCGAGCTCATGAATGAAGATGAGCGCGCTCAGCGCCAGCAGGGCGACGGGTATGCTGACTAGGCTCTGCGACATCGCACTTCCTCCGGCGTGCCAGCTCTAAGCGGCTCTCTTGGCGACCATCTCGGCCGCGACCTCCCGGGCCCATGCATCCACAGCAAACAGGGCTTCGAGCGGCGGGCTCTTCACCGGTTCGTGCACCGCCATCGTCGCCTCGACGACCGCAGGGATCTCATCGAATCTTATCCGACCGGTCAGAAACGCGTCCACAGCGACCTCATCCGCCCCGCTCAGCACGGCCGGCATCGAGCCGCCGATACGCGCTGCCTCGTACGCCAGCCCCAGACACGGGAATCGCTCGACGTCTGCGGGCTCGAACGTCAGCGAGCCAACGCCCATCAGATCGAGACGAGGCGTTGGGGTCGGCATCCGCTGAGGATACGTCAGCGCATACTGGATCGGCACTCGCATGTCGGGAACGCCCATTTGGGCGATCACCGATCCGTCGACGAACTCGACATAGGAGTGAACGATGCTCTGAGGGTGCACGACGACAGCGACCTGATCCAGATGGAGGTCGAAGAGCCACCGCGCTTCGATAACCTCCAGCCCCTTGTTCATCAGCGTCGCCGAGTCGATCGTCACCTTGGAGCCCATGCTCCAGTTCGGATGGTTCAGCGCCTGCTGTGGAGTGATCGCCGCAAACTGCGACCCAGGCAATGACCGGAATGGTCCGCCGGAAGCCGTGAGGTAGATGCGATGCAGATCGTCCCGTCGTTGGGAGCCCTGTAGGCACTGGAACACGGCGCTGATCTCGCTGTCCACGGGCAGGATGCGCGCGCCCGTCCCTTGAGCCGTGCGAACGACGAGCTCTCCGGCAACAACGAGCACTTCCTTGTTCACGAAGGCGATGTCGATGCCCGCTCGAAGCGCCGCGAGGGTCGGGGCGAGCCCGGCGGCTCCGACGATGCCCGACAACATCAGGTCGGGATCGCCATGGGTCGCCGCTTCGACGATTCCAGCCTCGCCGTCGAACAGCTCGACGTCGCCGTCTCGCAGCCTCTCGCGGAGGAGGCGTGCCGCCGGTTCATCTGCCACGGCGACCAGCTTCGGACGAAACTCTCTGACCTGCTCCTCCAGCAGATCGACGTTCCGATTCGCAGCGAGGGAGACGACCTCGAACGCGTCTGGGTGAGCCCTGACGATGTCGAGGGCGCTCCGGCCGATGGATCCCGTGGATCCGAGGATCGACAGTCTCTTGGCACTCAGTGGTGTTCTCCCGCGCCCATCTACAGCAGGGCTCCCGATGCCAACAGGTAGTAGTAGACGGCAGGCACCGTGAAGACCAGGCTGTCCAAGCGATCCAGCAATCCGCCGTGTCCGGGCAGCCAGTTGCCGGAGTCTTTGACATCGGCGTCGCGCTTCAGGGCGGATTCGAACAGGTCGCTCAGCGGACCGATGGTGCCCACCACGACCCCAACGCCCAGCGCGGTCGGCAGCCGATCCGAGACGAGAAACCAGCCCACGATGCCGGCAGCCGCGATCGCTCCCAGCAAGCCGGCTCCAGCTCCCTCCCAGGTCTTTGCCGGACTGATCGCTGGCGCCAGTCGATGCGTCCCGAAGGACCTGCCGACGAAGTACGCCGCCGAGTCCGAGACCCAGACCGCCGCCAGAAGAACGAACAGCCACGCAACCCCGCCATGATCATAGAGCGCCATGGCGTGTCGCGCGAATGCCCACCCGACGTAGACAGCTCCGAGCGTCGTGGCAGCGATCCGAGCGAACGCGCCAGACACGTCACCGGACACGAGCACGGGCAGGAACGCGGCGAATGCCACGACAATGACGATCACGTCGAGCCATTGCCCGAGCCCGGGCTCGCCTAGATCGAGCGTCCACACGAGCGCCGCGGACCAGATGATGAGGAACTCGAACCACCCCACCCCGGGAACGCGGCGCCGAACCAGGTGCAGGTACTCAGCGGAGAGCCCAGCAGAGGTGAGATTGATCAGCAGAAAGACGCCGCGATCCAGCGGGTCGAACCACAAGATCGCCAGCACGGTCGGCATGAGGATAAAGGCTGTCAGCACTCGCGCCAACACATGTCGTCCTCACTAGACAGGAAGGGGCGGTTCCTGGGAACGCCCCTTCGCGCGACCATGCTCTCTGACGCCCTGCAGCCGCCTACATCGTGAGGAGCTCTTGCTCCTTCTCCGCCAGGAGATCGTCGACCTGGGCGATGTGCTCGTCCGTGGACTTCTGAATCTCCGCCTGTTCGCGCCGGCTCTCGTCTTCCGAGACCTGCTTGTCCTTCTCCGCCTTGCGGACGACCTCGACCGCGTCGCGACGGATGTTGCGAACCGCAACCCGACCGTCTTCCGCGATCTTGCGCACGACCTTCGCCAGTTCGTTGCGGCGTTCGGCGGTGAGTTCCGGGATGACGATCCTGATTACCGTCCCGTCGCTCGACGGATTCAGACCGAGGCTCGACGCCGCAATCGCCTTCTGCACTTCCTTCACCAGCGTCTTGTCCCACGGCTGAACGACCAGCAAGCGCGCCTCCGGGACGGTGATGGTGGCGAGCTGGCTCACGGGCGTCTTGGCGCCATAGTACTCGACGGTGACGGACTCGAGCAGCGCGGGTGTAGCGCGTCCCGTTCGCACGGAGTTGAACTCGTGAAGGGTCGCCTCGACAGCCTTCTTCATCCGCGTTTCGGCGTCCTTGCGGGCTTGTGTCGGCATCGTGCCCTCCTGTCGTGCGCTGACCAAGCGTTCCTACGAACCGCTCTGACCGACATGGAAGCGTGCGAACCGACGGATCACGATGTTCTCGCCAACCTTGGCGACGAGCTCCTTCAGCAGAGCCTCGATGTTCTTGTCTTCGTCGCGGATGTATGCCTGCTCGAGCAGGCAGTTGGCTTCATAGAACTTCCGAAGCCTGCCCTCTATGATCTTCTCGATGACGTTCTCGGGCTTCCGCTCCTCCTGCGCTTGAACGCGCAGAATCCGCCGTTCCGTCTCCAGCACGTCCTCTGGAACGTCCTCCCGCGAGATGTACGATGGGTTCGTCGCGGCGACCTGCATCGCGACTTCCTTGACGAACGTCTGGAACGCCTCCGTCCGCGCGACGAAGTCCGTCTCGCAGTTCACCTCCACGAGAACGCCGATCTTGCCTCCAGCGTGGATGTATGAACCGACCACGCCTTCGCTGGCGCTGCGCGACTGCTTCTTCTCGAAGGTCTTCATGCCCTTCTCGCGCAGCAGTTCTTTGGCGCGCGCCATGTCGCCATTGGAGTCAGTGAGCGCCACTTTGCAGTCCATGATGCCGGCGCCCGTCGCCTCCCTGAGCTCCTTGACCATCGCTGCCGTGATTTCCATGCTCGCTCTGTCCCTTCGTCGTTCGTCCGACTTGCCGTCGCCCGGGTCGCTCTACGCCTGTTCGGGTTCGCCGTCGTCGGCTTCCGCGTCTGCGGAGCCGCTATCGGACGGCTCGTCAGGCTGGGGCTTCTGGTCCTCAGAGCTCGGCGCGGCTTCTTCCAGCGCGCCTTCGGACCGGTACGCGCGACCCTCGAGGGCAGCGTCCGCCATGAGGGCGACCATCAGGCGAATCGAGCGAATTGCGTCGTCGTTGCCCGGGACGGGGTAGTCGACGACATCCGGATCGCAGTTCGTGTCCACCACGGCGACGACGGGGATGCCCAGCTTGTTCGCCTCTGCCACGGCGATGCGCTCTACGCGCGTGTCAACGACCACGACCGCGGAGGGCAGCCGTCCCATAGCCTTGATACCGGCGAGGTTCTTGACGAGCTTCGCCTGCTCGCGACGGAGAGTCAGGACTTCCTTCTTGGGTAGCTCGTCGAAGACCTTCTTCTCGTCCATCTCGTCCAACTGTGCCAAACGGGCGATGCTCTTGGTGATCGTCTGCCAGTTCGTCAACATGCCGCCCAACCATCGCTTGTTGACGTAGTACTGACCGCAACGCGCCGCTTCCTCTTCGACGATGTCGCTCGCCTGCTTCTTCGTCCCGACGAACAGAATGCGACCTCCCGCTGCCGCAGTCTCTCTGAGGAACCCGCACGCGGCGCGCATCATGCGCATGGACTTCTGCAGATCGAGAATGTAGATGCCCCCTCGCTCTCCGAAGATGTAGGGAGCCATCTTGGGGTTCCAACGCTGGGTCCGGTGACCGAAATGAACCCCGGATTCGAGCAGCGCCTTCATCGTGAGTTCTGGCAAGTCGTTCTCCTACCGATCAGGACCCTCACTGAGAGGGCCCTTCTTCAGCTCCTGAGGAGCTGGGATGCGGATGCGCTCGTGTCGACTCGCGCGGCGCACTGCCGCGGACGCACGAACAGGGCAAGGATACCACACGGAAACGGACACGATCAAGGCACGGCGCGGCTTCTCGGCGCGAGACGCGGATCGCTCCTCGCCGTCGATGCGCGGAGCGCGGGGGATCGCTGCACGAGCACGGGTGTCTCGTGTGGTCAGAGAGACACAATGTGACCAAATTCCGACACTTGACAGACGCAGTGCACCAGTACGTCTCAGGAATCGCTCAAGGCGCGGACAGTCACGATGCCGCTCACAGGCGCGCCGCTGCTGGTCGGGAATCGTGCCGTAAGCGCCCGAGTCGGACCACGGCGCGCAGTTGGCACGCGGATTGCCTCCAACTGGGCGACGACGCGCAAAGATCGGTTCAGGCGTGCAACGGCGACCTGACAACCGCGTCCAGGGAACTCAGCAAAGGAACACGGAGCTTTACGGTGAAACCGAGGTGCATCGCAGCCGCACCCGATCCGCAGTCGACGGACTACTTCACTATGGCACTGCTTCTGGCGGAAGCTCAGGCAAGCCAGGCGGACTGCCGGTGGGAAGCCTTCATCGACAACCTTGCGCGCATCACCGACGCGTTCGCGCAGGCGCGCGCCAAGGGTCCGAGCAAGCACATGTTCGACGCCGAGGTCGCCGTCGTATAGCGGCACACCTCGGCGTCGGGATCGGGTAGGCAGTGTCCGAAGCGATCCGACGCTCATACGTCCGCATCCGACTGGCGCACCGGCTCGACGGGTCCCCACTCGCCGATCACGATGTGCTGCCTGCCTCTCGGCATGTCCGCGGGCAGGAACGCATCCTGCGTTCCCGGAACCGGCGGCATCGGTGCGAGCTCTCCCCGTTCTGAGTCGCCCGCAGCCCAGACCGCATTCGTCTGCGCGTTTGCAGACGACTCGCTTCCCCGGCAATCTCCCTCCAAACGCACGTCCTCAAGGCATCCGACGATCCGGTTCGCCTCGATCCGCGTCGTCTGTGTGTCGATCAAATGGATCGCCACGCGATCGCGCAGGAACCGATTGCGCGCGATGAGATTGCGCTCTGAGTCGGTGTTCTGCTTGCTCCCGTAGACGCCGCCCATCAGGTCCGGGTTGTCGTTCCACCAAAGGCGGATCGCGACCGGGTTCCCCCCGAAGTCATTGTCCTCGATCGTGTTGTCGCTGCCGTGCTCGATGGCGATACCCACGCCCGCGCAGTCGCGAACCGTGTTCCTGGCGATGGTAGTCCGGTACGAGTACCCTCCCCAGATGCCGTGCTGGCAGTCGTTCAGGATGTTGGCGATGAATCGATTGGAGTCGCTGAACGTCGCCTCGATGCCGTTCGCCACGGCGTGCGAGAAGTCGTTGCCGTAGAGCAGATTCCGGTTGCACCCGCCCTCGCCGGTCTCCCGGAGCGTCTGATTCCCCGCGTACAGGAAGAAGCCGTCGCCGCCATGCGTGGCGCTGTTGAGCGCGAACACGTTGTCCGAGCATTGCTCGAACACGAGGATGCCGGCGGAGTCTTGCCCACGCCAGTAGACGCCGTGGCTGTACCCGCGCACACACCAATCGAACCGATTGCGCGAGATCGTGTTGCGGCACGAGCGCCACATGGCGAGACCCCAGCCAGACTGGAACGAGAAGTCGTTGTCGTAGACGTTCGCCTCGCTGATCTCGTCGAGCAGGATGCCGTTCTGACTGCGGCGTCCTCGGTTCCGACGGACCTCGACCCGTGTGCATTCCTCGACATAGAGGCTCGCGCCGTAGTTCGTCATCCACTCGTTCTGGTCGTTGTGGTGGGGCCACATCCAGTCGGCGGGGTCTTCCCTCTCCGGCGTGCTGCCCAGGTGCGCCGCGTAGTTGTCGCTGAGGTCGCAGTTCTCGATGACGATGTCTGCGCCTCCCTGGACGTGAATCGCCGTCTTGAACCCACGGATCCGAGCGTTGCGGATCGTCAGCCGCGAGTTGCCGTAGGACACGAGTCCGATCCCCGCGAACGTGTCGGGAGCAGCCCGCTCAGGAGCGCCGGACAACGTCGCGCCGCCGAAGTCCAGCGTGATGTCGTCCCCCTCGACGACCAGGGCTCCGCCGCCGGGGTCTGCGACGCGATACGTGTGTGGTTCGAGTCGCGCCGACTGCCGGATGCGCGCGCCCGGAAAGACGGGAATCGCTGCCATGAGGTCCTCCACGTGAACCAACCACTCTCTACGCGTGGCGACGGAGACGACGCCGGAGCATTGCCACGACGTCGGCGGTCTCCTGGATGCGCAGCAGTTGCGCAGCAGCCCAGTAGACGACAATCGACAGCGCGACGCACGCCATGACGGTCGTCGACCGGGCGGCGAACGACGCCCCGAGCGTCGCACCCAGCCACACCGACGCGAGCCAACACACAGCCGCCATGGCGAGCGTCGCGAGACCTACCTTCGACAGCTCGATGATCGACCTGCGCGAAGGCGCGCCGATGCGTTGCGAGATCGCCACCAGAAGAGCGGTGCTGTTCACCAATGCGACGACCGACACGGCAAGAGCCAAGCCGCGATGTCCCCAGCCAAGCCGCATCGTGAACAGCCAGTTCGTGAAGAGATTGACGGCGATGGACGCCACACTGACCAACGCAGGCGTTCGGGCATCGCCCAGGGCATAGGAGGCGGGAGCTAGCACCTTGATCGCCGCGTAGCCGGTCAGCCCGATCGCGTAGTAGCGCAGGGCCCATGCCGTCTGGATCGTGTCCGACTGGAGGAACCGCCCGTGCTGATACAGCGCACCGATCAACGGTTCCGCCAAGATCGCCAATCCGCAGGCGCTTGGCAGGCACAGCATGGCGACCAGGCGCAGCGACCGGGCGAGCGTGGCGCGATACTCGACCATGTCGGACCGAATCGCGGACCGCGACAGAGCCGGCAGCATCGCCGTACCGACCGCCACGCCGAACACGCCGATGGGGAACTGCATCAGCCGGAACGCGGCGCTCAGCCACGATACGGGCCCGTTGCCGGCGATCATCGTCGCGAACACCGTGTTCACCGTCACATTGATCTGGACGGCTGCGGTTCCGACGACGGCTGGAGCCATCAGCGCAACCACCTTCCGGAAGCCCTCATCGCGCAGGTCGAGCTTCGGGCGCGTCCGAAAACCTTCGCGGCGCAGGGCGGGCACTTGCACCAGCCATTGGAGCGCGCCGCCCGCCAGCGTGCCCAGCGTCATACCGACCATCGCCTTGGGACCCCATGACGGGTCCATCAGATACGCGACCGGCACGCCGATGGCGAGAGAGCCCACGTTGAACATCGTCGAGGCGCTCGCGGGCACGGCAAACCGGTCATGGGCGTTCAGCATGCCCATCCACACCGCGGCAAGAGCGACCAGGAGGAGGAAGGGCCAGAGAATGCGCGTCAACTGCGTCGTGAGCTCCGCCTTGCCGGGGATGTCGCCGAAGCCCGGCGCGATCAGTCCGACCAAGACCGAAGCTCCGATCATGCCAAGCACGACCAGCCCGCCGACGAACACTGCGACGCCGGCGATGACGCGGTTCCCAAGCGCCCATGCCTTTTCGTCGCCGTCATTCTCGCGCGTGGCGGAGAATGTCGTGACGAAGGCGGCGCTCATCGCGCCCTCAGCGAACAGGTCGCGGAACAGGTTCGGGATGCGGAACGCCGCCAGGTAGGCGTCGTTCAGCACCGAGTTGCCTGCGCCGAACAGGGCGAGGAACACCTGGTCGCGCACGAGTCCGAGAATGCGGCTGATGCCGGTGAAGAAGGCGAGGACGCCGGCGTTGCGCACCAAGCTGCGAGTCATGGACTGCCTAGACGTGGGCGATCCGCGGACGGTCTACGGGTCGGGCGCACGCCGGTATCTTCCGGCGACGCGACTTCCGATGCAAGCCGACATCACCGCCCTCGTCGCGCCGCGCGGTCATCCGTGAGAGAATGGCGCGTCGGAACCCATTTGGCGGAGAGCAACATCGAGCGAGGAACCATGCGGATACTTTGCTGCAACGTCCGGTACTACGGCGGACGCGATGGCGACAACCACTGGAACTACCGCAAATCGCTGTGCGCGCGAGTGATCCGGTCGAGACGACCTGACATCGTCTGCACCCAGGAGATGTCGATTGAGCAGCACCGCGACATGATCGCGTTCCTGCCGGAATACGCGTGGTACGGCATGGTCGATACGACGAACGGAATGAATCCGCAGAACGCCATCTACTACCGCCGCGACGCGTTCTGGCTCATCTCGTCGGGCGGATACTGGCTTTCGGCAACGCCCCACGTGGCTGGGTCTTCGTCGTGGGAGAGCTCCTGCGTCCGTCTGGCGAACTGGGTTCGTCTCGTCGAGACGTCAACGGGTGCGGAACTGCGGGTCGTGAACACGCACCTCGACCACGTGTCCCAGCCTGCGCGCGAGGGACAAGCGGCGCTCATCAATGCGGATGCCACCGCGTACCCGGCTGAACGCGCGCAAGTGCTGACCGGCGACATGAACTGCGACGGGACGAACGCCGCGCTGAAATCGTTCATCGACGCCGGTTGGGTGGACACGTACGCATCGGTTCACGGTCCAGGGGAGCCCGGCTTCACGTTCCACGGTTTCGAGGGCACCGCCCACCGCACCACGCTGGGGAAGATCGACTGGGTCTTCGTGCGCGGGTCCGTGCGCGTGCTGGACGCCGAAATCGTCCGCGACTCCGAAGGCGGACGATACCCCAGCGATCACTACTTCGTCGGAGCCACCATCGAGATCGAAGGCTAGAACATCGACGGCGCGGCGCCCGTTTCACGACGAGGGCGGCCCGGCGGATCGCCCCTGCGAATCGTAACCGGTCTGCCAGATGAACCACTCAGAGCTCGCCCAGTCGTCGCTTCTGCTCTTCGAGCATCTGCTGCTGGATGCGGACCCTCTCCGGCACGATCCGCTCTCGCGGGGCAGTCGGGCGGAAGTCGAGTCGCTCCACTCCGAGCGAATGCAGCACGCCTCGCTCGACGAGCGAGTAATCCTCCGGGTTCTCGCGGTCGAAGCACATCGGCTCCCGCAAGTGAACCGGCGGGTTCGTGATGAACCGCGCCCGACCTGACGGATTCTGCGAAGCCGAATGCAGCATGTACGGGTGGATCAAGGCGATGTCCCCGGCTTCTCCGGTGAGCTCCACGAACTCCGTGCATCGCTTGATGAGCCCTCCGAAGCCGTTCGGCAGAACTCCCTCCGGGTGCTCCAGAAGACGGCGCGCGACGTGCCCGACCGAATCGGGAGACAGGAACGTCCCGCCGCTCTGCGGCAGGATATCGGACCAAACCACGATCGTCAGCAAGCCCTGCTCGGGGCTGTCGAGGAAGTGTCGGAAGAAATCGCCGTCCTTGTGCCATCCACGCACTTCGGGAGATGGAGGCGTCCACGGTTGGTCCGCGCCGAGGCTGAAGTTGACGATGAACCCGTCGCGGAGATGCCAAGTGTCTCCCGCGATCCGCTCTGCTCCGCCCAGAACGTCGCAGATCGAATCCCAGATGATCGGTGCGATCACCCGAACGTCAGCGGACCGCATTGACGGCATGTGAACGCGGTCCACCTGCCATGTGCTCGGATCGTTCGCATCGTACCCCAATCGGCGGAAGGCGAGGCCGATCCATTCCTCGGCGAGACTGCGAGGAAAGCAGCCTTGCAGGACGACATGACCTTTCTCGACGAACTGCCTCGCCTGCTCGACCGTCAGCGCCTTCAGCGATTCGCGTTGCGGCATGGGTGTTCCTCACCTGAAGAGCCATTTGAACCGGCATCGACGAAGGAGGTTACCACGGTATCGCCTGACGGTCGATATGGTCTGTGCATCTCTGCACAAAGTCGAGAGTCTGGGCTATGGTCTGGATGGAAACGGGCGTCTTAGCTCGGTAACGCACCTCGGCTGAGCAATCCTTGTAGTTAGGAAGGAACTTGGGCATGTCCTCGCAGGCAGCGCCTGCCTCCGCGACGGTTTCCGGCAGCTGGGCTCGATGGCTGGTCGTCGTGGGAGCGCTGATGATCCAGATGATCTTGGGGACGGTCTATGCGTTCAGCGTTTTCGTCGAACCGTTCGAGCAGTTGTTCGGCTGGACTCGGACGCAGATCACGACCACGGGCAGCATCACGCTGGCGGTCTTCGCGTTGACGATGATCTTCGCGGGAATCCTCCAAGACGAGCGAGGGCCCCGCTTCACGGCGCTGTGGTCCGCAGGATTCCTCGGCATCGCGTTCATCGCCGCCAGCCAGATGGGGACGCTGCTCGGAATCTACATCATCCACGGCATGGTGACGATCGGAGCGATCCTGCTGCTTATCCAGTTGGTGCGGCTGTTCGAGGGAAACCGGCAATCCCAGTTGGGGGACTCGCTGAGGCAGGCGATTGTGGGCGGAACCGCCGTCACGTCGCTGCTCGTCGCGCAGAAGTTCATCACCGGCGGACCGAGCGACTCGCTGTGGATGCTCTACCTGACGTACGGTCTCATCGGCGGCGCAGGCATCGGGCTCGGCTACGTGTCTCCGATCGCGGCGTGCGTCAAGTGGTTCCCGTACCATCGCGGACTGATCACCGGCGTCGCGGTCGCCGGCTTCGGAGCGGGATCGCTCATCTTCGCGCCGTCGGCGCAGTGGACCATGGAGCGTGTGGGGCTCTCAACGTTCTTCTGGATCCACGGACTGGTGTGCATGTCGGGGTTGACCATCGGCGGTCTCCTGCTACGGAACCCGCCGCCGGGCTACGAGGCTCCGCAACGACGAAGCCAGAAGCAGGCGCAGCCGAGAACCCGCCCCGTGCCTCGGTACGGCGAACTGCCTTGGGAAGAGGTCGTCCGCAAATGGGCGTTCTGGCGGCTCTGGTTGATGTTCACCTTCGCCGCGACGGCGGGACTGATGACCATGTCCCAGCTCAAGCCGTTCGCCACCCTCAACTCGCTGACACCGGATGAGGGCATCGCGATGATCCAGGTCTTTGCGGTGTTCAACGCGGCGGGTCGGGTCGGGTGGGGAGCCATCTCCGACCGCATCGGGCGCGAGTGGGCGATGTCGCTCATGTTCGTCTTGCAGGCGGCAATGATGGTGATTGTCAATGGGCTCAGCGGCGTCGCCGGGCTTTGGCTCGCGGCGAGCTGGATCGGATTCAACTTCGGTGGCATCTTCGCGCTGTTTCCGTCCGCCACCGCCGACGCCTTCGGCACGAAGGGGCTGGGAACCAACTACGGCTTCGTCTTCACGGCGTACGGCGTCGCCGGCATCATGGGCCCCATCGTCGGCGCGCGGGTGTACGACGCCACTGGGCAATACACCGCCGCCTTTCTCTTTGCGGGGGTCTTGTGTATCGTTGCCGCTGCCATCGCGTTCGGCGGGCGAACGCGCACGGCTCGCACGTAGCACCCTCTCAGGAACCGTTGGATGAAGGTACTGGTCACTGGAGGCGCAGGGTACGTCGGGACGATCCTGCGCCCCTTCCTCGAAGCGGAGCACGACTGCACCTACTTCGACACGCGCCCGGCACTCGGGGCGGAGACCCGCACGATCATTGGCGACATCACCAACGAAGCCGACGTGGCTCACGCCTGCGCAGGTCAGGACGCTGTCATCCAGCTCGTGATGGCGAACCCGAACGTCAAGGAGGATTTGGTCCGGCGCTCGTACAACGTCCACGTCCAGGGCATGCACGTGCTCCTGGCGAAAGCAGTCGAGGCGGGGGTCGGACGGGTTATCTACGCAAGCTCGATGTCGGTCTATGCGCGTTGTGGTTCCGTGTATCACGACAGCGAAGACATGCCGCCGGACGCGACGGATGTCTACGGTCTCACGAAGCGGCTCGGCGAGGAGGTCTGCCGAGCGTTCGCCGCTGCAAACCCGAACCTGTCCGTGCTCGCGTTCCGCATGGTGCTGCCGCACACGCCGGACGGCTGGAACCGCTCACGCGCTGCTGGACGGGACACGACGTTCGCGACGGGTCCCCAGGACCTCGGGCGTCTCTACCTGGCAGGTCTGGCGCTGAAGGGTCACGTCGGGTTCGACGCGATCCAGGCGTGCTCGGACCCTGAGCACAAGCGCTTGAACCTGTCGAAGGCGAAGCGACTGCTTGGCTGGGAGCCGCGCGAGGAGTAGCCGGTTCTGTCGTTGGCGACGCCGACGCTAGGGTCGCGTTCGCGGTTCCGACCCGTTCGTTGGGGGTGTGAGACGCGCGAGCTCGCTGGCTTGGTACAGGTACGGAGTCCTCCCAGCGAAGTAGGCTCTGTAGACGGACTCCCAGTCGCTGTGCGTCAGCCGCCACTCTGGAGCCGGGCCCAGCTTGTAGTAGACCACATCGGCGTCTCCGAGGTCGGTGAACGGATAGTCGCCCAGAGGGGCGTCTCGAGTCCCGGGCACGAACACGACTGCGCGATGCAGTCCCGCCTCCCGAACCAGCCTCGGGAGCCGCTGGTACACGCTACTCCAATGCTGGTACGGCGCGGCGATCGCGATGTACGTGGCGACCGTGTTCCACGTGAGAAGAGCCAGCGCGACCGCCGCGACGACAGGAGCGCTCCTTCTCTGATACCCGCGCAGCCACACATAAGCGATAGAGGCTCCTCGTGCGATGAGCGGGATCATCCCCAACAGCGTCGCTTCGTTGTAGTAGCGGGCGCTGACCGGCGTCATGCCCCACGTCAAGCCCTCGAAGTAGAAGAAGAAGTAGACGACCAAGCACGCGACCAGCACACCTGCGAACAGGACGTCCGTCCGGCTCCGGGACGAGTGCGCGAGAGGCAGGAGCATCAGAGCGAGCGGCAGGATGAGAAGGATCGCCAGGGGAGGAAACGGCGGGCCCGGGAGCCGCCAGTCGGCGTCGATGCGCGTCTCAATCGACGCCAAATCGCTCTCGAGGACCCGGTAGACGGTCGCCGCGGTGTCGTCCGTGAACAGGTCGGCATTCACGGGAGCCGTCACCTGCAGAGCGTCGCCCCGAACTTCCCACTCGACCGGCTTGCGGCTCCACTGCCACGACGACGCGATGGCGTCCGGTTCTACCCGCGACCCTTCGACACCCGCCGATCCGTCGGCGACGAGCGTGTCCGAGAAACTCACGCCAAGCGAACCGTCCGAATCGGTGACGCCACTGTACAGCCCGACGCGGAGCGGGCCTTTCAGGGCGATTTCGGTCGTACCGACCGTGTTCCAGTCGTCGTTC